>JAHZKU010000050.1 GCA_022600255.1 Actinomycetes bacterium
GGCATGCAGCTCACACATTTCGGTCATTCCTGCCTCCTGGCGAGCTTCACCGAGGGCACTGCGGACGAAACCACGGTGTTGTTCGACCCGGGCAACTTCTCCCATGGGTTCGAGGGCATCACGGGGCTGTCGGCGATCCTGATCACCCATCAACATCCCGACCACGCCGATACGGCGCGGCTGCCCGCTCTCATCGACGCAAACCCGCAGGCCGCGCTCTACGCCGACCCGCAGACGGCAGCCCAACTCGGCGCACCGTGGCAGCCGGTCCGGGTCGGCGACCGCTTGCACATCGGGCACCTGACGGTGCGTGGCGTCGGCGGCCGGCACACTGATGGAAACCGCCGGAAACTGGAAACCGCCGGAAACACCGTTAATAGATAGTCCCGCGCAGCTCGCAGAGCGATCGTTCTTCGCGAACCAGCCAGGGGTCGAGGGTCCGATTCCAACGCCGAGGTGTGTGAGAACCGAACGCGTCCGTCCGTCTGCGGGTCCGGTCAGGCTCTTGTTGTTGTCTTTGCGGTGATCTGGAGGTACGAGTCGTGTGGTCCGCCAGTGTGGATGATGTGGCTGCCGCGGTTGTTGGTGGTGACGGTGCCGAGGTTCTGCGGTGTTGGGGAGCCGGTTGACAGGTCTGGCATGACGCCGCCTAGTAGGTTTACGCCGGTGATGACGAGACGCAACTGTTCGCCGGGCTTGAACGCTAGTCCGATGGGGAACATGTCGATGTCGATGGGGACGATTTCGGCGGGCTTGAGTTTCTCGACGCGGTCGAAGCTGTGAGCGGGTATGGCATCCTTTGAGGTCGCTTCGTCGGGTTGGCGCAGCGAAACCCGCAAGCGTCCGTTAGACCCTTTGTACTTCAGGACCGAAGCGCCGTCTTGGGTCAGACGCTGCAAGGCTTCCCCGTCCTCGGGGACGTTGAACTGCTGTAGGTGGTGCCCGTCCGCATCGAGCTTTTGGATGAAGACGAACAAGTCCATATCGTCGCAACCCTGGGCTTCGACCCACAACAGCACCTTGGGATAGCCGACCAATTCGGTCGCTTCGTCGAAGCCGACGGTGAAGGCGATCCCGTCTCGGTCCGACTCGGCGGCGTAACTTGTCGCCGCGGCCGCTGCGGGAGGCTGCGAGGTCAGCGCCTGAGATTGACCGTCGAGGTAGTACCTGGCTTCGTTGAAGCCCTGCGGAGGAAATGTGCCTGCGGGGATGTCGATGCGGTCTCCGCCGTCGAGGTCGAGCAGCGAGTAACGCACTCGCGGGGTGCGCAGCCAGTCGTTGTTCTTGCCGTTGAGGTAGTGGTCGAAGAAACGAAGTAGGTCGTGTTGGTGGGCCTCGTCGTTGAAGTCGACCCATTCCATGGTGCGATGGATCCGCAGCCACTTCTCCTGGGAGTTGATGTCTCGCCATGCCCGAAAGGTGCCCGGGGTGTGGATCGAGTTCGAGTAGCTGGCCACGATGTAGGCCGGCACGGTGATGTCAGCCAGTCGGGCTGCCTTCGATTTCCACAGGTCGTTGAACAATGGGTAGCGTTGGGCTTCGGCGATGAGATCCTCGCGCTTGTTGTTGCCTGCCCAGCCATGTGACCACGTCGTGGGGAAGGCTAGATCGGGAATGCCTCCGCGCAGGATGAGGTCGCGATAGATATCGCTCATGCCTTCCCACGGCGCGATAGCTGCCAAGTGTGGCGGCCGCTCGGCCGCGGCGAACCATTGTGAGATCGCAAGGTATGAGTTTCCGGCCATACCAACCTTGCCCGTGCACCACTGTTGGGTGGCCAGCCATTCGATGAGATCGTGGCAGTCTTGGCCGTCTTGTTCTCCGGGAAAGACGCTGTCGCCCTGGGAGTTACGCACTCCTCGGGTGTCGGGGTTGCACACCGCGTATCCGTTCGCGCACCAGAACGCCGGATCGGGCGCCTCGAACTTCCCTAACCCCGATAGCCTGCTTTGGTCGATGCCGAGGACATTGAACATATTCCAATTGCGTGGATGCGTTCCGCCGCTCTTGCCATACGGGCTCCACGCCACGATGACCGGAACCTGCTCGTCGCCGGGGGGCCGGAACACGTCAACGTAGATCGTTGTGCCGTCACGCAGGGTGACCGCGGTGTCACGCTCGAAGACGATGTCCACCGGTAGTGGGGCGAACTGCGGTGTTGTCTGGAAACCCGCTGCAAGCAACGTGGTACTGGGATCGAACTTGGCGAAGACAGTCGGATCTTGCGTCTCGTCGTAGCCAAATGCCGGCACGAAAATCGCCTCGGTGTTGCTCACGGTCGAGCGATCCCCCTCGTCTCTCGGGACCTGCCGAGCCTACAACGTAGGCCGAAACAAGCCCCTCGATACACAGGGGCGCTGACTGCCGGGGACGTGAAGTCCGCTGGCCGTTTAGATGGAAGGCTCGGGCACGGGCGGACATGGCTTGGGTTAGAAGCTCTGCCTTGCCCGCATCAATGTCATGTCCGCTCAACCGGGGTCTCCACAGCTGCACATCGGACGACGCTGGAGGGGTCGGCACCAATCAGGGCATCACACCGCGGCGTCGTGACCGGGCTGACGCACATTTGCACACCATCCACCTCGCTCCATTAGGCGCCGTGGACTGGCCGCTCGCCGACCCGGAGTTTCTGGCTTCTCTTCGCGACTACGCCTCCGGCGATTTTGGCCGAGCGCAGTGACATTCCTCGCCAGGGCAAGTGTATATCTTGCTGCGACAGAACAACATCCGAGCTACTACCGTCGCAGCGACTTCTCGCCTGGCATCATTTGGCGTGCGCACACTTGTGAGTTTCGAAACCTTTTGAAGTGAGGGAGCCTGAGAATGACAACAACGGTCACGTCGAACCCGCAGTCACTGACGCAAAAGATTCAGCATTCGATCGAGCACCCGGCAACCAACGACGAGTTCGACATTGATCGTGAGTTCGACGCAGTCCTGGCCGACTACGGATTCAGCCGGTCCGACCTCGGTGGCACGATCAGATTCGACGGCGCCGACCCCATCGTGCCCAGCACTATTCGGCTCGCCGGGGCGACCGCGATCTCGTTGATGGCCAAGTCGGCGGCCATGGCCTACTTGTGGCAGCACCGTGGCGGCAGTGAGCAGGACATGTCGATCGATCTACGGGTGTGCCCGCGCCGGTTGTGCCCGTTCTACGAGTTCAAGTGGGAGCTAGTCAACGGGCTGCCGCCCGTCGCACTGTCTGCGCCCAATTCGGCGTTCTCGATAGAGAGCTTCTACCGCACCGCCGACGGCCGGTGGGTGATGCCGCTGAACCCGTACCCGAAACTCGCGGCGCGCACCTGTGAGTTGCTGCAGGCACCGGAGGAGCCGGCTGCGGTCGCCAAGGCGATCGCCGGCTGGAATGGTGAGACTCTGGAAGAGGCGTGTGCCGCAGCCGGGGTGGTCATGCCGATGGTCCGCAGCACGACAGAGTTTCTGAAGACGTTGCAGTA
>JAHZKU010000004.1 GCA_022600255.1 Actinomycetes bacterium
CGGCCATCGCGTCACCCAGTTCGACTGACACCGGCACGCCCGGAAAAGCCAGGACCGCGTGGCGCTTCAGATTGGCGTTCAGCACATCCCAGTAGGGAATCTTGCTGGCACTGGGAAGATCGGGGGCCTCCACCACGCGCACTAGGATCCGTGCCAACCCATCCGCGACCCAGCCGCGGTGGACCACGACCTTCACACCACGCAGCGTGCCGTCCTCCAACCGCTTCTCTAAGCGGTTCGCGGTCAGCCGATCCTCTACGCCCGAAACGGCCTTCGCCGTCGTAGGGCTACGCACAGCGTCGCTCAGCTTGTCGCTTGCGGAGTTGAGAATTTGTTTGCTGATCTTTCGGGGACCCATACGCCAAGGATGCCGTGATCGGTGTGGTTTCGCACTGTTGTCGCTACGAGGTTGTGGCAAACGCACTCGTAGGGGAATGATTCGAGCTGCGAGCAAGATCCAATTTCGGGCATTCGAGTGGTGAAGCCCGGTGCAAACCGGGCAGTCTGGACTCATGAGCGGCGCTGAACCATCCGATGACCGGACGGCGCGCCTGCCTGAAACCGACCCCACACGTCGTATCGAGCCGGACCCCACGCAACTCTCGCAGCCGCCAGCGCCCCAGGAAGCTACCCGGCTGGACAACGACGAACAGCCGACCCAAGCCATGCTGGGTGAGCCAACGCGCGTTGATCCCGAACCTGCTGATGGAGGACGAGCGGCGGACGCCACCGCCGTTCTCCCGCAGCATCAGGCCGCCCCGGTCCTGCCGCCGCCCGTGCTCGCGCCACCCAACCCGTCGACACGTACCGGGACATACCAGTTAGCCCGCTGGGCGCACGTGCTCGTGGCGCTGATCGCTTGGCTGGCGCTGGGGCTACAGGTGTGGGCGGCGGCGACCGCTCAGCCCACGAGTGCGGGCGTCGCGGAGGCCTTACTGCAGGCGTTGGCTCTCTTCCCGGTCTGGAGCAGCATTGTCGTGGCACTGATTGCCTCTGGCCTGGCGATCAATCCGATTCGAAACAATGCGGGTTTCCCCACCTCCCGGCTGACCAGCTTGGTCATGGCCACCATGAGCGCGTTATTGTACTTCGTCGTACTGAGCCCGTCCTTCCAGCGACAAGGCGAACAGGCCCTTGCCGAGGTCATGTTGAGCATTGTGGTTCCGGCGCTTGTCCTATTGGTTTACGGGTTCTTCGGCCCGCGGCCGCGACTGGAGTACCGCAACATCGTGCCCGCGTTGGTCATCCCGGTGGTCTGGATGGGATACACCCTCGTGCACGGTGTGGTTACCCAGTGGTATCCGTACGATTTTGTCAACGTGGACACGTCCAGCTACGGCCGCGTCGCGGCCAACCTAGTCACCTTCCTGCTCATCTCGGCCGTACTTGCTGCGGTGTTCGTTGTGATCGACAAGCGACTCCCGTGGGCACCCCGGCGCTGATGGCGCCAAACCCATAGGTTCTGCACTGTCAGATCAGGTGTTTTCCCGCAGGGTTAGGCGGCATCTGTAAGGATCGAGTCTGAAACGAAGAAGCCCAATCCGAGACGTACCCCCGCGGACTGAGTGCCTGACCGTTGGAGACCGACATGGCTGAGAGCGACTTCTCCCTCTTCCTGGACGTATCAGGCTTCATTGACGTCCTTCTGATTCTTATTGTTATCGGTTGGCTGACGGGACGTATCCTCGGCGTGAAGCGAGGCTTCTTCCGAGCCATTGTGGCTGGCCTGGTCGGCCTGATCGCCGGGCAAATCCTGGTGCTTGTGCAGTTCCCGGACGAAGAAAACTTCAGCGATCCAGAGGATTTGCTGCGACTGGGGCTCGGTTTCTTCGGCTACGTACTGCTGGTTACCATGATCACCAGTCTGGTGTTGGAAGCTGTCCTGAAGCCGCGGGATCAGCGCAGACGTCCGCGACTGCCGCACCCGATCAGGTGGATCAAGCGCAAGTTTGCGCTGCTGCAACGATTGCAGGAGATCGCCCTGGCCGCTCGCCGACACGGGTTGGTGGGTCGCAAGTACGCCTCTAGGGCCGCCCTGTCTAGTCCAGAAGGAGCGCGGGCGCTGCGGCTCACGCTCGAGGACTGTGGCGGTATGTTCATCAAGTTCGGGCAGATAGCTGCGGGCCGTGATGACTTCTTGCCGCCCGCGGTGATCGCCGAGTTGGGACTTCTGCGAACCTCCGTCAAGCCGTTGCCGATCGCGACCGTCAACAGCGTCATGGCCAGTGAACTTGGTGAGAACTGGCGGGAGACCTTTGATTGGTTCGACAACGATGCCTTGGCGGCGGCTTCGATCGGTGTCATTCACGAGGCGCGCCTGGTGGGCGGCGAGCCGGTTATCGTCAAGATCCAACGACCTGGGATCAAAGACATCGTGGCCCGCGATAGCCGTGTCCTTATCTGGGGAGCTAAGCAACTGGAACGCACCTCCGGCTACGCCCGCTCCTTGGGAATCGTGGACTTGGCAGAGGAACTTGTTGAGGGAGTCACCGAAGAGTTGGACTTCACCCGAGAGGCCACGAACAACCTGGCAATGCGCACGCACCGTGCCAATGATGTGGGCGTGAAAATCCCGCTGGTGAATCAGGAACTCACTACCGAGCGAGTCCTGGTAATGCAGGAGGTAATCGGGGAGCCGGTCTCTGATGATGCAGCGGTCGACACATGTGGAGTGGATCGCTCCGAGTTGGCTGATCGGCTGCTGAAGTCCTTTCTGGATCAGATTCTGGGGTCAGGGGTGTATCACGCTGACCCCCACCCGGGGAACGTGTTGATTGACTCCGACGGCACCCTCTGGCTGATCGATTTTGGTGCAGTCGGGTTCATTGACCCGATCACGTTGGAGGCCCTGCAACAAATGGCCATCGGGTTCACGCTGCGCGACCCGGGGATGCTCGCACGAGCCGTGCGCCGGATGGCGGGCGGACAAGTGGAGCTGGATATCCCGTCCTTGGAATACGACATGGGCCAGGTTCTGACCCAAGTCGAAGACGGTGGGTTCGGGCCAACCGCGATTGGCGAGGTCGTTCATGTCCTGCAGCGTCATTCAGTCCGAGTGCCGCGGGCGTTGACGGTCTTGGGTCGGGCCGCCGTCACGATGGAGGGCACCCTGCGGGTGATCCAGCCCGGATACAGTATGAGTGCAGAGGCGCCGCGCCTCGTCAAGACCACTCCCACCCTGGACGAGTCAGAAGCGGCGGTTACCAAGGAGTTCCTGCGGGCGATCCCTTCCCTGCGACCGTTGCCACAGCTCGTGGAAGACATCGCCGTGCAGACCCGTAGCGGTGACCTAGGGATTCGCATTGAGCGGTTCAGCGGCCGGGACCGGGTCGCAGTGGACCGGTGGTTGGATCGAATCTTGTGGGCGTCGCTATCAATGGCTGGATTAATCGGCTCTGCGCTGATTCTGCTCGCATCAGCGATGACGACAGACGGGGACGTCGCCCTCTATCTGCGCTGGATCGGATTCCTGGGACTGATCGTTTCCTCGGCCATGCAGATGCGGGTGGTTGCCCGAGTCCTCCAGCGTCGAACGGACGATGACGACCACTTCTGACGCAGCCGGGTGCCCCGGCGCGTTGCATGCCAGGCCCCCCGACTAGGACGCTGTGAGCTTTTCCTCGCCCGGCC
The DNA here is from genome assembly GCA_022600255.1 of Actinomycetes bacterium. Lineage (GTDB taxonomy): Bacteria > Actinomycetota > Actinomycetes > S36-B12 > JAHZKU01. The sequence goes on from JAHZKU010000004.1 coordinate 3,631, forward strand.
GGCGGACGACCGGGCTTATTGCCGCTCTGCAGCCCCCTAGACATCTCTATGTCGAAGCTGACTCGGGAACATGCAAAACAGGTGGTGACGCAACATCGCACCTGCAGCAGGCTCAGTCTCCTGACCCCCGCGCGGTTTTCCGGGCCCCTAGTAGCAGCGGGCAACACCGAAGCTACCCGAGGCGCTTAGTTCTAGACGACTTCCCAAGTGATATTGCCCTTGTCATCGGTCATCGTGACTTTGACATCGGCTGAATCGCCGTTGTTGTCGGTGGCCGTGCAGTTGAACGAGGTATTCGCTTCAATCGCCACGTTGGTGGGACACGTCACCACGGCATCGATGTTGGACTGTTCTGCGAGCCCCGACGTGATCTCTTCTTCGACCTTCGTGGTGTCCAGTTGCGAGCCGGTTGGCAGAGTGCCACCGCGCTCCAGCTCCCAGGTGATGTTCCCCTCGTCGTCGCGCTGCGTCACAATCACCGTGCCGTTGCCGCCACTGGAGTCCGTGACGTCGCAGCCGAAGGTGCCTCCAGCCTGGATCGGTACGTCGTCGGGGCAGGAGACGGTGACCGTTAGGCCCGTTTGTTCTTGGATTCCCGAGGCAATCTCGCTCTCGGCCTTGTCCACGTCGAGGTTGGTGCTCCCAACACTGACCGAGCATGCGCTGAGCGCCAACGCTGCGGCCATGGCACCGCCGAATCCGATTAGTCTGGTCCGCATCTGGTCCTCCAAGGGGATGTTCGATACCTAGGCTAGAGATAACTGAGGGCACTTGCACGCGTCAGCCCACGCTGAGCGTACTCGGTTTGGGAATCGGTCGGTTTTGCCGCCCTTTGGGCGGCTCGACTCAAAACCCGAATCCCGGTGTCGGCGCTGCCGCAGGTTTGCTCAGCGCAGCCGGTCTAGGGCATTCGTGGCCACGTTTCGCAGCAGCGGCAGCGACTAGCCAGAACCAGAGACGGTGTGAGGCCGACAACTACGCGGTAGAAACCATCAGGGCCCAGGATTCTCGCCGCGTCTCGCCAGGCATAGAGCCAAGCTTTCGGCGACGTACCCGCGTCAGTTGTTCAGGGAGCCGAGCGTGGCAACAACCGCTTGTGGGAAGTTCTTGTGGGTTAGCACGCCGCGTCCGTCAACGATGGTGCGCGCCGGCAACTGACCGCTGGACAGCTCAGCGTATTCGGCATGATCAGTTTGGATCACCGCCGCGTCAACGGCTTGGCCCCGACCGTAAGCGGTGAATCCCAATCCAGCGAGTTCTTCGACTGAGTAGAGCGGGTCCTCCACGAACACTTCAGCTCCCGCCGCCTCAAGCGCGGCGACGGTGGGAAATACTCCGGAGAAAGCGGTCTCCTTGACCCCACCGCGGTAGGCCGCGCCCAATACAGCCACCCGTTGCCCGGCCAGTGGGCCGTGCAACTTCGCGAGCGTGTCGACTGCGTACTGGGGCATATCAGCGTTTGCGGCCCGGGCCGCCGCAACAACCGTGGCTGCGGGGTCGTTCCAGAGGTAGAAGCGGGGGTAGATGGGAATGCAGTGCCCACCCACGGCGATCCCTGGCCGGTGGATGTGGCTGAACGGCTGACTGTTGCAGGCCTCGATTACCCGCTGGATGTCGAAGCCCTGGCTGTCGGCGAACCTGGCAAATTGGTTGGCCAATCCAATGTTGACATCGCGGTAGGTGGTCTCGGCCAGTTTGGCCATTTCTGCCGCTTCGGCTGTGCCCATGTCCCAGACCCCGTTCGGTTTGGGTAGATCCGGGCGATCGTCGAAGGTCAGGACGGTTTGGTAGAAATCAATGCCAGCGTTGGTGGCCTCTTCGCTGACCCCTCCTACGAGCTTGGGGTACTTTCGCAGGTCCGCGAAGACCCGACCCGTGAACACCCGCTCGGGTGAGAACACCAGGTTGAAGTCGCTGGGCGACAACTCGGCACCTTCGGCGAGCATGGGCCAAAACCGGGACCGGGTGGTGCCCACCGGCAAGGTGGTCTCGTACGAAACCAACGTGCCCGGTTGCAGTCCGCGCGCAACGTCCCGGGTGGCTGAGTCCATCCACTCAAAGTCCGGCACACCCTCCGCGTCGACAAACAGCGGCACCACGATGACGACCGCCCGCGATTGAGCAACGGCACTTGTGGTGTCCGTGGTGGCGGTTAGGCGGCCGTCGCCCACAACGGTGGAGAGTTTGTCGGCCAATCCGGCCTCGCCGGGGAAAGGCTCTTCACCGGCGTTGACCATTGAGACGGTTTCGCTGTTCACATCGGCACCGTGCACGCGGTGCCCCATCTCGGCGAACTGCACTGCCAAGGGCAGCCCGATCTTGCCGAGGGCCACTACCGTGA
>JAHZKU010000051.1 GCA_022600255.1 Actinomycetes bacterium
GGAGACACTCAGCCAAACGATGTTTCCGCATAACCCGCGCGGCGAGGGCCTGCCCAGCATCGGTGAGCAAGATTCTGCGATCTTCACCGACGTGAAGCAAGCCGTCCCGCTGCATGCGGGCCACTGTCTGTGACACCGTGGGACCGCTTTGTTCCAGTCGTTCGGCGATGCGGGCGCGCAGCGGTGGAACACCCTCCTCCTGAAGTTCATAGACCGTGCGCAGGTACATCTCAGTGGTGTCGATCAGATCACTCATCGAGTACCTCGCTTTCTCCCGCAGACGGGTGGCCTTCGGGGCCGTTGATTCTCATTCAAATCGTGGTAGGCAGGCGTGCCTATCCGTCAGCGGTCGATCTGGGTGAGATACTCCACAAATGCAGTCCGTAGCCATTATCTCTCTAAAGGGCGGTGTCGGTAAGACTACCGTTGCTTTGGGCTTGGCTGGTGCTGCGGCGCAGAGCGGACTGCGCACGCTGGTCGTAGACTTGGACCCGCAGGCAAACGCGACCCTTGGGTTGGCGCCCGCCGTGGTCAAGTTCTCGGTGGGCGACGTCCTCGCCGACGGTCGCGAAGGGGTGGCCGCTGAGGCGATCGTCCCCAGCGGCTGGGGCCCTGAGGTCGACGTCCTAGCCTCCGAAGCCGCTGTCGCCAACCGGAATACGGATACAGAGGCCGACTCGATCCTTCGACTGCGGCGGGCCCTGACAGGCGTCAGCGACGCTTACGATCTGGTGATTTTCGATTGCCCTCCTGCGCTCAACGAGATCACCCGAAACGGCCTGGGGGCAGCAACTGAGGCGCTAGTGGTTACTGAGCCGGGCTACTTCGCGCTACGCGGGGCGCAGCAGGCGCTGGACGCGATCGCGGTGACGCGTGCGAATTCCAACGTGCGCTTGCGGACGCTGGGTATCGTGGTCAATCGCATGCGGGGCGGGTTGAGTGAACACCGCTTTCGGTACGCGGAACTGCTGGAGACCTACCCTGAACTCATGCTGCAGCCGGCCATCCCGGAGCGCACCGTGATTCAACGTGCGCAAGGGGCGGGTGTGCCGTTGCACCGCTTTGGCAAGAAGTCCTCGGGGGAGACCGCAGCCATTTTCGCCGAGCTATTGGGACAGGCTCGTGCCCGCACCCAGCCGGTAGCAACGAAGGGACACTGATGGCCACTAAATCAAAGCCCGCCCCGCGGCCGGCCCTCCGCCGCGCCGCTGATGCGGACCGACACCCGGCGCTGGTCTCGGTCGTGCCGCAGGCACGCAGTGGCGCTGCAGAAGGGCGAACAACGACGAAGGCAACGAAGCGCAAGAACAAGTCGAAGAAAGGTCAAAAGGCCAATCTTTTGTCTGCGGGTCGCGCCACATCAGACACGATCATTCAGGGAACAAAGCCGAAGAAGCCGCCGAAGAAGGTCAAGCTGACGCTGGAGATTCCCAAGCCGCTTCGCAAGGAACTGCGGCGTCGTGCGAAAGCGGCGGGCGTACCTGTCGAGGAGTTCACAGCAGATTTGCTGGCCGTGTGGGTAGGCGATGATCGCTGGTGGTGACCCACGAAAGATCCAGCGCAGACATGGCCCGCTACCGCGTTGGGTATGAAGCCGAGCCATTGCGGGAGTCCGAGCTAGCAGCAAACCCCTTGGCGCAGTTTGACGCCTGGTTTGATGAAGCTGTCATGGCTGGCCTGCCCGAACCCAACGCCATTCACCTCGCCACGTGCGGAACTGGGGATCCGGTCGGGCCAACCCTGCGGGCGGTGCTGGCAAAGTCGGTGACCGCTGACGGTATTAGATTCTTCACCAACACCGAGTCGACCAAGGGTCGCCAGTTAGCGCAGAACCCGGCGGTAGCCGCGAGCTTCACCTGGTTCCCGGTGCATCGCCAGATTCACTTCCTGGCGACTGCGCAGCCGTTACCGCGGTCGGAGGTGGCCGCGTATTACGCAACACGGCCCCGGGAAGCCCAGATCGGCGCCTGGGCCTCGCGCCAGTCCACCGTCCTGACCGATCGCACCGATCTCCAGCAGCGGTACGACCACTTTGCGCATGAGTTTGCAGACCAACAAGACGCCATCAACGTACCGCCGTACTGGGGTGGGTATCTGTTGCGCCCACATAGCGTTGAATTCTGGCAGGGTCAGCCTTCTCGGCTGCACGATCGCCTCAGATTTGTGGCCCAGCAGTTGGCCGATCCGCCGTTGCTGTCTGCCAGTGAAGGCTGGAAAGTGGAACGGCTTTCGCCCTAGGTTGCGCGAGACGGTAGATTTTCCTTCAAGGAAGTTCTGCGTCGGGGAGTGACCGGACTAACTTGCTGCAAGCGGTCGATCGACCGAAATCTGCCAGCCGGGCTGGCAAGACGGTAAGAGGTTTAGGATGACAGAGTTCGCGCCAGGCCTTGAAGGTGTCATCGCATTCGAGACAGAAATTGCTGAGCCGGACAAGGACGGCGGCTCGCTGCGATATCGCGGTGTGGATATCGAGGACCTCGTCGGTCGCGTCTCCTTCGCCAACGTTTGGGGCCTGCTGGTCGATAACGAGTTCAATCCCGGACTCCCGCCCGCGGAGCCTTACCCGATCCCCATTCATTCCGGTGATGTCCGGGTCGACGTTCAGTCAGCGATCGCGATGTTGGCGCCCGGCTGGGGACTGAAGCCGCTACTAGACATTGACGACGATGCAGCGCGGGAAAACCTAGCCCACGTTTCGGTGATGGCCATGTCATTTGTGGCACAGGCCGCGCGCGGAACCGGAATCCCCATGGTTCCGCAAGGTGAGATCGACAAGGCCAACACGATCGTAGAACGGATGATGCGGCGCTGGCGTGGCGATCCTGATCCCAAGCATGTTCAGGCCGTAGACGCCTACATGGTGTCGGCTGCTGAGCACGGGATGAACGCCTCCACTTTCACTGGCCGTGTGATTGCATCCACGGGTGCTGATGTGGCCGCCTCGATCTCGGGGGCGATGGGTGCCATGTCCGGTCCGCTCCATGGCGGGGCTCCTTCCCGAGTGCTGGGCATGGTCGAGGAAATCGAGAACACCGGCGATCCGGAAGGTTACGTCAAGGGGGTGTTGGACTCAGGACGACGACTGATGGGTTTCGGTCATCGGGTCTATCGTGCCGAGGATCCGCGCGCCCGGGTGTTGCGGCGAACGGCCGAGCAGTTGGATGCGCCGAGGTTCGAGGCCGCTGCGGCCCTTGAGGCCGCGGCGCTGTCCGAACTGCGCGAGCGTCGACCCGATCGTGTCCTGGAAACCAATGTGGAGTTCTGGGCGGCCATCGTGCTGGACTTCGCAGAGGTGCCCGCTCACCTGTTCACGTCGATGTTCACCTGCGCCCGACTAGCTGGCTGGAGTGCCCACATTCTGGAGCAGAAGAAGACTGGGCGGCTGATTCGGCCTTCGGCCCTCTACGTCGGACCGCGCCCCCGACGTCCAGAGCAAGTGCCAGGCTGGGATCCCGCACTGATCGTCCCGGGCGGCGCATAACCCGACACCGCCGACTTACGAGCGCGCAGCAGCGCAGGCCGCGCTCATCGCGCGGCGACTTCGGTGTGCGTGCTCCCACGTGGATCGCAGGCGAAGCCGACTTCTCGTCCGTTCCGCGATTGGCATACGCTGGAATACAACGCCCAAAGCAAGGAACCCAATGGCTGCGCCTGCCTCAGAGACAAAGATCCGAATCCCCGCTGAATTGCTACCGCAAGACGGTCGCTTCGGAGCCGGGCCAAGTAAGGTCCGTCCCGAACAGGTGGCATCACTGGATCTGGTTTCGGGCACCTATTTGGGGACCAGCCATCGGCAGAGCACGGTGAAATCCCAAGTCGGTCGACTGCGCGCTGGCCTGCGTGATCTATTCGGGCTGCCCGAAGGCTACGAGGTCGTGCTCAGCAATGGCGGTGCAACTGCATTCTGGGACGCTGCCGTTTTTGGTTTGATTCGGGATCGGGCTCAGTTCCTGTCGTTCGGCGAGTTCGGCAGCAAGTTCGCCAAGGCCGCCGACGCGGCCCCCTTCCTGGGGGAAGTGGATACGCGCAAGTCGGAACCGGGCTCGGCGCCGCATTTCGAGGCGGAAGTCGGGATTGATGTCTACGCAAGTCCGCAGAATGAGACGTCCACCGGCGTCGCGATCACCCCAGAGCGGGTCGCGGGGGCGGACGCTGATGCGCTCATGCTGTTTGACGCCACGAGTGCCGCAGGTGGTCTACCGGTGTCCGTGGAGAGCTTTGATGCCTACTATTTCTCTCCGCAGAAGTCCTTTGGCTCTGATGGTGGATTGTGGACCGCGCTGATGTCTCCGGCGGCGCTGGAGCGAGCCGTCGAGATCAAGGAAACCGGTCGGCACATCCCGGCCTTCCTAGACCTGGTCACCGCCATTGAGAACTCGGGCAAGGACCAGACCTACAACACCCCGGCCTTGGCCACCATCTGGCTAATGGCCGAACAGGTCGATTGGTTCAATGTGCAAGGTGGCCTGCAATGGTGTGTGGATAGAACAGCCGCGTCAGCCAACGTGTTGTATGGCTGGGCGGAGTCAACCGACTACACGACCCCGTACGTCACCGATCCGGCTCTGCGGTCCCACGTGATCGGGACGATCGATCTGGACGATTCCATTGATGCGGTAGCCGTGGCCAAGGCCCTACGCGCGAACGGGGTAGTAGATACCGAGCCCTACCGCAAACTGGGCCGCAACCAACTACGTATCGCGATGTTCCCGGCGATCGACCCGGACGATGTCGCAGCCCTCACCCAGTGTGTGGACTACGTCGTGGAACAGTTGCCGGCTGGCTGATCGGGCTGTTCAGGGGGATTCTTCCGCGCCTTGCTGTTGTGCGCACGCGTACTGCGCGTAACCTAGGCACGTGAGTGATACGAAAAAGGGTCGTCGGTCCGGTCAGGACCTGCGACCAAACGAGGTTCCCCATCATCCCAAGTTGATGACCATCGGTTGGATCGTCGGCGGGGTGGCCCTAGCCCTCATGGGGGCTTGGTTCTGGCTGGCGCTTTCGGGTCAAGGTGTCTTGGCAAGCGCGGAGCGTGAGTCGGCGGCGGCAAATGCCGAGCTGCTGGCCGAGCAGGAAGCCGCTGAGGCGGCGGCGGAGGCCGAGGCTCAGAAAGCGGAGGACGCTCCGGTGAACCCGGAGGTTGTTGACCCAGACTTGGACCTTGAGGCCCCCAAACCCACCCAGTCCAAGGAGCAGCAGTCGAAGGCGGCTGAGACCGCACCTGCGCTCTCTGACACGATCACCGACGAGTGGGAACTTAATGGCTGGTCGGTGTTGTCAAAGGACGGCAAACTCGTGGTCAGTGGGCAACTCGCCAACATTTCTGGGGAATCCCAGTCCGGCGAGGTCACATTGGCGATCTACAACAACGGAGAGCTTGCCTCAACTGCAGCCCTAAATGTGGTCGACTTCCCCGAGAACACGTTCGAGCGAGTGGAGTTTGTCAGCAAGGAAGCTTGGGAAGCTGGGGACAAGATTCTGGTGCTGGACTTTACCCCCGGCGGGTAAGTCCCTTGGTATCCCGGTCGCCTGCGCTTTCGACGCGAGCCAGGGTGGTGGCGCAACGTCGCGGCGCCTTTACCGGGGTTGCTGTCAGCCGCTGCCCACCATGGCGCCGATCAGAACAACGACTACTAGGCCAACCAGTACCCCGATCGTGATGTATCGCCGCGATTTGTGACCCATGCTTTCGAGGCTACGGCATGTCCAGACTTGGCCCGTTATCCTGTGACCTCACCGGCGGCATGTGATGGCAGCTGGCCAGCGTCTTGAGGAACTTGGGTATCGTGAGGAACTATGAAAGAGTCCTCAAGTTCCGCCGGTGCCGTGTCTCCCCCGAAGATCCCACCGCTAGACGTGGATGGTGTCGGGGCGGTGATTGTCGGTACCGTCTTGTTCGCCGTTGGTTTTGTGGTGTTGTTGTTCTTTCAGACGCCGTTAGCGCAAGCGGACGCGAGTTGGTGGCTGATTGTGATGGCGGTGGGGTTTGGCCTGGGGCTACTAGCCCTGCTGTACACCACGCGGCGGCGGCGTGTGTACCGCGCGGCTGCGGCCAAGGGTGAACAAGCGGTGGGAGGCCGCCATGAGTGAGCGTGCCCAGAACGCCGTGGACTGCCTAGCCCCGGGCTGTCTCACCGGTCGCGTGGCTTGGGTGAGCGGTGCAGGTACCGGGATCGGGCGAGAAACAGCGGTCGCCTTGGCCAAACTCGGAGCCGAGGTCTGGTGTGTTGGGCGTCGAGCCGAACCCCTAGAGGAGACGTGTGAACTGATCAACGCGTCTGGTCCAGACAAGTCCGCAAAGGCTGTCTCAACAGACGTCAGAGACGAACACGCCGTGACGTCAGCCTTGGACCAGATTCTGGCGGAATCTGCGCGTATTGACCTGGTGGTCAACAATGCTGGCGGGCAGTTCATCTCCCAAGCGGAGAGTATTTCGGAGAAAGGCTACCGGGCAGTGACCCGCCTGAACATGGATGCGGTGTGGCGGGTGACCACCCAGATCGCACAACGCTCGATGATCCCGAACGGTTATGGCAAGGTTGTGTCGATCACCATGACGCCGCGGCGCGGCATGCCCGGCATGGCACACTCCTCCGCGGCGCGAGCGGGTGTGGAGAGCCTGACATCCACTTGGGCGCAGGAATGGGGCAAGTACGGGGTTCGAACGGCAGCCGTGGCTCCCGGCGTCGTACACACTCCGTCGTGGGAGGAGCGCTACCAGCTAGATCCCGCTGTCATCGGAAACATTGTGCCGCTACGACGACTGCAACGCCCCGACGAAGTGGCGGCCATCACAGCCTTCCTGTTGTCGCCGGCCGGAGACTACATCACCGGTCAAACAATCGTTGCTGACGGAGGCTGGGATTTGATCGGACCCATCGCGGCTTTGAACCCCGGTCTGTAGCGGGGCACGTCGGCTACCTGGCCACCACCTGAACCGAGAAGCGTCACGCGCCGATCTGAGCGCGTTGTTTCTTGCGGTAGATCGATAGGTAGGTTGCGCCGGATCCGACGAGCGCGCCGATGCCGACCAGCGTGAAGAAGAAGCCACCAAAACCCCAGAACGCCAGTCCCAGCCCGAGGAGGAGCGTGGCGGTGCCAAACTCCCGAACGTAGTTTCGCTTGGGGTTCCCGATGGCCATCATGTAGCCACCACCGACGGCAAAGACGATCGCAAGCGTGAAGAAGAGGAACTGCAGCATATGTCCAGTCTAAGCCCGAATGGGCCGGTGGCGGCCGTGGCGAGCGTCACGAGGTGGGGTGCTGCCCAGAAGTGATTGTGAGAGCGCCCCTGATCGATGACGGATCACGGCCACCATAATCTACGCTGGCAACAACCGGCGGTGTTGCTACGCTGGAGGTCGGATGAGTAATGACAAACAAGCCGACGGGCCGGACAGTGCTGGGTCGACCGGCGAAACGCAGCCACGTTCCCCTGAGCTGCCGTCATACGATCCACCGTCCCTGCCTACGGCGCCAATCGGCCCAACGCCTTCCGCGACCGCTGACCCGAACCCTGTCGCTGCGCAAGACGGTACGCTGAACGCCCCTCCGCCGCGAGAAGCGCCTTTCCCGGCTCCCCTTCCGCGTCGGCAGGTGCCTCTTGCCGAGATGCCGCCGCCCGCGGTGAACACCGAAACCATCGTGTTGATCGATGAGCCCGAAAGTCGGTCTGGTTCTAAACGTGTGTTCTGGGCCCTGGGTGGCGTCGCACTGTTGGCGCTGGTGCTGTTCTTGGCGGATTGGACCATCCGCAACATCGAAACGATGCAGTTGCTCACCCAGATCGAGAAATCCGAAGCAGCCATGGTTGCATTCCAGAACGGAACCGCGGCATTGGAACTGCCGGATACCTCACCCAACGGGGAACCAGACGCTGACTTGGCGGAGGATTTCGCGGCCGAGGTGGAAGCCTTGGCCAAAACGAGTGCGGCCGCGGTCGCTGCGGCGGGCAATGACGTCGCCGAGGTGAGCTTTCTGCCTTGGCACGGCAGCTTGGTTGATGCGCAGGCGGTCTATCTCACGCACAACCAGGCTTGGGTTGCTTACCTCACTGCAGGATCGAAGCAAGCCACGGTCCTGTTTGAGCCGAACAGTGCACTCCAAACCGATATCGGAACCACTTGGGAGGCCTCCGAGATCGCAGTGCGCGCCGCGGTGCCCACACCGGCCTTCCCTGGAATCGCCGATCGTATGGATGCGATCTTCGCAGAGGAAGGCGATTCCGGGTCGTCCGGGCTGCAGGCTTCGGCTCGGTAGCGACCTTGATGCTGGGCAGCTGGCCGCAGGGAGCTCTCCGACCGGTAGTCCCGCCCCGGCCAGGGTCGCTGGCAGCAAGGCGGGCCCTGTCCGGCTATTTGCGCATTGGTGTGACGCCCAGATCCATTCCCACGAGTTTGCGCTTGCGACCTAGGAGAGTGCCTGCGATGTCGCCAATTTGCATCGCGGCTGGGGAGCCGGGCTCGGAAACGACAAGTGGCTTGCCATCGTCGCCTCCGGACCGAAGCCGGACGTCGAACGGCACTTTCCCTAGTAAGGGGACTTCCGTGCCGAGCGCCATGGACAGCTGTTCGGAGACCTTGCGGCCACCGCCACTGCCAAACATGTCGATGGGTTCGCCGCAATGCGGGCAACCGAAAGCGCTCATATTCTCGATCACCCCAGCCACCCGTTGCTTGGTTTGCTGCGCCAGCATGCCTGATCGCACCGCAACCTCCGCTGCGGCCAACTGCGGCGTGGTCGCAATCACGAGTTCTGCCTGCGGCAGCAGTTGCGCTGTTGACATCGCGACATCGCCGGTTCCGGGCGGCAGGTCCATCAACAGGACGTCGAGGTCGCTCCAGTACACGTCGGTCAGAAACTGCTCCAATGCGCGATGCAGCATTGGCCCACGGAATGCGACCGGCTCAGAGGAGCCGCCTTTCTTGAAAGGCAACATCGAGATAGCCCGCACACCGTTCGCTTCTGGGGGCAATAACATGCCGTCGACCACCGTGGGCGGCCGATCAATGCCTAACATGCCAGGAATGGAGTGGCCGTAGATATCGGCATCCAGGATTCCCACGCTGCGCCCAGCCTGGGCCATAGCCACTGCCAGATTCACGGTGATGGAGGACTTGCCCACTCCACCCTTTCCTGAGGCAATCGCGTAGATCTTGGTGGTGCTGGTTGGGCTGTTGAAAGAGATCGTCCGACCGGGCCCCCGGAGCGTCTCTTTCAGCGCAGCGCGCTGCTCGTCGTTCATGACGTCGAGTTGCACGCGCACATCTGTGACACCGGGAACCGTGAGCGCGGCTTCCTTGACCGATGTCGTGAGGGTCTCGCGCATGGGACAACTGGCGACGGTGAGCAGGATGGTGACTAGGGCGGCACCCTGCTCCCCTACCTGGACATCTCCCACCATGCCTAAATCCGTGATGGGTTTGTGAATCTCAGGATCGTTCACTTCGGCGAGGGCGGTGGTAATCGCTGCGGCGATATCAGAGCTCATGTTGCGAGGATACGCGGCTCGCCAAACCCCATAAAACTGCCGGATTCGCAAGGGCAGGCCTTGAGGTGGGGCCAGGCCATCTGGACGGCGCTGACTGCGTGACTGATCCAGGATCCTGTCCCAATGGCTGGGCTAGTCGGTATCAACAAGCACCGCGCGCAAGATCTCCGCCGCGGTGGTGCGTTGCTGCGTCGCCAACGCGACAGCACGGTGCAGCAGTGGTTCCCATCCGGAGTCCCGAGCGACCGCGGCAATCCTGTCCGCATCCGCATCCTCGAGGATTGCCCGCCGCACTGCGCCGGTGACGCGCAGCACCTCAAAGACGCCAGTGCGGCCGCGGTAGCCGGTGTTGTCGCAGGCTTTGCAGCCGGGTCCCCAAACCAGCTGGGCGCACTGCTCTGGGGTTAACCCGAGGCGACGAATCGTGTCCGGATCTGGCGGGGTAGGTCTCATACAGCTGCGACACGGAATCCGGACGAGTCGTTGGGCCACCACCAACGTCAGGGAACTCGCGATGAGGTAGTTCGGGATTCCCATCTCCAGCAGCCGTCGCACGGATGCAGGCGCATCCAGGGTGTGCATGGTGCTCATGACGAGGTGGCCAGTGAGCGACGCCCGCACCGCCATCTGTCCGGTCTCCACATCGCGAATCTCGCCCACCATGATCACATCGGGGTCTTGCCGCAACGCGGACCGGAGGGCAGCGCTGAACGTCAGCTCGATCTGGTCGTTGATGTGCACCTGCGTCACCCCGTCGAGTTGCATCTCAACGGGGTCTTCCAGGGTGATCGCGTTTCGATCTTGCGCAACCGCCGCGGTCAGGGCGCTGTAGAGCGTGTTGGACTTACCTGCCCCGGTGGGTCCGGTTACCAACAAGAACCCTTGCGGTCGCACCATCACGGCTGTAACGGACTGCACTTGTTCTGGTGTCATGCCCAGTTGTGTCAGGGTGGGCAACTCCTCCTGAGTGGGAAGCAGCCGCAGGACCAGTTTCTCCCCGTGAATGGTGGGAAGCGCGGAAACCCGGACATCCATTCGATGCCCAGCCACATCGATCTGGGTCCGACCGTCTTGCGGACGGCGCCGTTCCATGACACTCAACCCGCTCAGGATCTTCAGTCGAGTGACGATCGAGCTAAGAGAACTACTTGGTAGTCGCAGGAGTTCTTGCATGACGCCGTCAATCCGGAGCCGGACCCGCACCTCTGTACTCATTGGCTCGATGTGGATGTCCGAGGCCTTGCGGCGAGCCGCCGTGCGCAGAATCTGATTGACGATCTCAACCGCACCCCCGGATCCGGTCGGTTCCAGTGCCTCTGGGACGTCCTGTGGGAGGTCGTCTAGGAAACGCTCGACCGCGTCTTCTTGACCGGCATCTCCCCAGATCCGGGAAACCTCCGCCTCGATCTGAGATGCCGGGGCAACGACTGGGATCACTTTGAGTCCCTGCAGGCGCGATTTGACCTCGTCCAATGCAACGACGTCTACCGGGTCGGACACCGCCACGGTGACTTCGTGCTCACTTCGGTGGAACGGCAGGATGAGGTACCGCTCACAAATCGCGTGTGGCAGGATTCGGGCGGCCCCCCGGTCAATCTGGACGGAATCAAGGTTGACGGTAGGCATGTTGTGAACCGCGCCCAAGGCCGATGCAAGCATGGGCTCATCAATCAGCCTCTCCCTAACGAGGAGTCGACCAATGCGCTCGGGTCTGCCGTCGCTGGCTTGCTGTTTGACCAGGGCCGCTTGCAGATCATCCGGCGCAATGGCGCCCCACTCCAGCAGCACGTCTCCGATTCGGGGTCTGGTCATGGCTGATTGCGTCCGGGTGGGCGCCCGGTGCGACGCGGGCTACGCGGACCTGACGACCCGCTCTGCTCTGTGGAGTCGCCGACGTCAGCGCCGGCATCGCGGTCATCTTCGATGTCCTGTAGCAAGTCGCGGAGCTCACTACGGACAAAGTCTCGTGTTGCCACTTCACCGAGTGCCGTGCGCAAAGCGGCGATTTCACGCATGAGGTATTCGGTGTCGGCCAACAGTCTGTCGGCACGGTCGCGGTCTTCGGTGTATTGCACCCGGTCCCGGTCGGACTGTCTGTTCTGCGCCAGCAGAATCAGCGGTGCTGCATAGGAGGCTTGCAGCGACAGTAGGAGCACCATAAACAAGAACGGGTAGGGGTCGGCCTTCCATTCCTCGGGTGCAAACACATTGTAAAGAACCCAAACCAAGATCACGGCAGTCATCCAGGCGATGAAGCTCCAGGAGCCGATGTAGCGGGCCACCCGTTCACTGAGGCGACCGAATCGCTCCGGGTCGTACTGCAGCCGCGTGGGACTACGGTCCAACGGTTGATTCAGTGTGTTGAAATCAGCGTCTTGCCCCCGAGTCGCCTCGCGATCCTCAGCCATCGCTCAGCCCTGTCTGCTCGGCGGACGGTAGTGGGGTGCTCGCGGTCTCCCCGTCGCTGCGGATCTCCATGTCGCGCCAGTTGGCTGGCAGCATGTGGTCCAGCACGTCGTCCACGGTCACGGCCCCAATCAGGTGCCCACCTTCATCCACGACAGGTACTGCGACCAAGTTGTAACTGGCAAAGTACCGGGTCACGTCGGCCAACGGCGTCTCCGGCGAAATGGGCGTCAGCTCGGAGTCCACGATTGCCGATACTAGTGTGCTCGGTGGTTCCCGAAGGAGGGCTTGTATGTGGGCAGCTCCCAAGTAGCGCCCAGTGGGTGTCTCGGTGGGGGGTCGAACGACATAGACCTGTGACGCTAGGGCGGGAGAAAGGTCCTCTTGGCGGGCGATTGCTAGGGCTTCGGAGATGGTGGAATCAGCGTTGAGGATCACCGGCTCTGTAGTCATCAGGCCCCCGGCCGTGCGCCCGCCATAGGAAAGCAACCGCCGGATATCGTCCGCGTCATCGGGCTCCATGGTCTGCAGCAACCTGCTGGCTTGCGTCGGCTCGAGTTCGGATATCAGGTCAGTCGCATCGTCAGGGGACATCTCCTCCAAGACATCCGCGGCCCTTTCGAGGTCTAGCACCCCGAGGATCTCCACTTGATCTTCCTCGGGCATTTCCTCCAGAAGTTCCGCGAGCATACGATCATCGAGGGCCCGAGCCACCTGCAGGCGCCGACCTAGCGGAAGATCTCGCAGGGTCTTGGCTGCATCGGCTGGCTTCATCTCGTCGATCTGGCCGATCAGGCTCTCCGCGCCTTGGTTGGGGTCTGTGCCGGTGAGGCCGTTCACTTCATCCCACGGCACCACGAAGGACTCAGACTTTCGGCCGAATCCGCCGCCTCGCCGCACGTAGTAGTCGCTGACGTGCCAATCCATCGCCCGATCGGGTTGAATCGCCACATCCACAATCTGGACGCTGGTGTTGTTTTCGGCCAGCGTGACTTTCCTGTCCAGCAGTTCGCCCCCAACCAGAATCTCGTTGGGCCGTTGCTCGAAACGCCGCAGGTTTACCATGCCGGAAACCACCACTTGGCCAGAGGCGAACGAGCGGACCTTGCCGATGGGTAAGAAGATACGACGGCGGGGCGGCACCTCCACGATGAGACCTAGCACCCGTGGTGGCTTGCTATGCGTATGTCTGGCCACGACGACATCGCGAATCTTGCCGACCTTGTCGCCGTTAGGGTCGAAGACCGGCAGTTTTGCTAGTCGCGCCAGGAAGACGCGCGTCTTATTGCCACTCACGCCCTGACTCTACTGCGCCAGCGGGGCTACGAGGGTGGGTAGCGCGGATTATTCGGCTGGGCCGGTGAGCGTCTGCGTCTCACACAATCGACCGCCGTGGACCGGCAGCCCAGCCCGTGGCGGCGTTGCGGGTTCCGACCGGTAAACTTTGCTAAGTCTGGCGCGATCTATCGGGCCGGGATTGCCGGTTGGTTAGCCCCAACCCGCACTTTCCCCGCAGATGCTCCGGCGCGAAGAATTCCAAAGGAAGAGGTCTCAACACATGTCCGATCAAGCCACTACCCGTTCGCTCCGGTCCCGCCGCTCCAATTTGGCAGTGCCCGGCTCCAACCCCAAGATGTTGGGCAAGGCCAAGGGACTGCCCGCCGACCAGATCTTCATGGATCTGGAGGATTCGGTGGCGCCCATCGCCAAAGCGGAGGCTCGCAAGAACGTTGTCGCGGCGCTGAACGAGGGCGGCTACGACGGCAAGGTGCGTGCTGTTCGGGTCAACGACCTGACGACCCACTGGACTTATCGCGACGTGATCGAGGTCGTGGAGAATGCTGGTCAGAACCTGGATTGCATCATGTTGCCGAAGGTTCAGACGGCCGAGCAAATTCACTGGCTCGACATGCTGCTGAGCCAGATCGAACACACCATGGGATTCGAGGTCGGACGCATCGGCATTGAGGCGCAGATTGAGAATGCGCTGGGCCTGGTGAACGTTGATGCCATTGCTAGTGCTTCGCCTCGCGTCGAGACGATTATTTTTGGCCCCGCTGACTTTATGGCCAGCATCAACATGAAGTCGCTCGTAGTTGGTGAGCAACCTCCCGGCTATGACGTAGGTGACGCCTACCACTACATCCTCTCCCGCATCTTGATGGCGGCGCGGGCCTACGACAAGCAAGCGATTGATGGTCCCTACCTGCAGATCAAGGACGTCGAGGGGTACCGTCGGGTGGCCAATCGCAGCGCGGCCCTTGGGTTTGATGGCAAGTGGGTCCTGCATCCAGGGCAAGTCGAGGCGGCCAATGAGGTGTATAGCCCGCGGCAGGACGACTACGACCACGCAGAAATGATCTTGGACGCGTACGCCTACTTCACCTCTGAAGAGGGCGGCGCGCGTGGGGCCGTGATGCTCGGCGACGAGATGATCGATGAGGCAAGCCGAAAGATGGCCTTGGTCATCTCGGCGAAGGGCCGCGCCGCTGGCATGGAGCGCACCCAGACCTTCACGCCCCCGGAATAGTCGCTAGGAGTTTACGCGCGTCACCTTTTCGACTAGCGCGTTTAATCGCCGGTACATTTGCCGTTAACCTAAAGTTCACCTACTCTAGGGGTACCTAGTCATGCGCTAGGTGCGCAAATTGCGCATTTCACCCCAGAGGAGGTCTGAGATGGACA
>JAHZKU010000302.1 GCA_022600255.1 Actinomycetes bacterium
TCGCCATACGAACCCAATCTGACTCCGACAACGAACCCATTTTCCCATGATCACCAAATCTCCCAACGACCCAAAAACCCTCTTGCTCGAAGACGCGCAAGTCGTCTCAAAACACACCGGCGATCCCGCCGCCGACATCATCAAGCGCGGCCGGCTCGGCAACGTAGTCATCGCTCGATTCATTGCGATCGAGATGCTGCTCGACCGGCTGCCGCTGCTCCCGATTCCCGTGCTCGCGAAGTTGTTCGACCGCACCGTCGGTTGGGCACGTTTTGCCGTTGAGCAAAAGATCGTTGACGCCCGTTTCCAGAAAAT
This sequence comes from Actinomycetes bacterium, assembly GCA_022600255.1. GTDB lineage: Bacteria > Actinomycetota > Actinomycetes > S36-B12 > JAHZKU01. The sequence continues at coordinate 316 of JAHZKU010000302.1, forward strand.
CAAACAATCCATCCGCCATGACATCGACCAATCTACCTACTAACGACCGAGGCCATCACCCCGACTCCCCCTCCTCCTTGCAGTCCACTGCCGCCTGCGCTCATTTCGAGAACCTCCAACGTGAGACCGCAGCTGCCGCCGCCGGCACCTTGCAGCATCACGCCGCCGAGACCCGCGACCTATCTCAGCTCGACGAGCAAGAGCAGGTTGACGCCGTCAAACGGTGTCTCGCAATCGAAGATGACCTGATCGGCAGCCTCACGGCCGCTGGGTTCGACGTCGAGATCATCCGCGAGGAGTACCTCGCTGTGTGTGCCGATGAAAAGATTTCGGCCGAGGACGGCAAGCTGTGGGACGGCCTCACTGGAGGCTACCCCGACACGCTCCTGCTGGCCCGACGGTCCGAAGGCACGCTGGCCGTAGTGCTCGATTGGAAATTCGGCCAGATGCTCGTTACGCCCACCGCCTCAAACTTGCAAGGCATGGCCTACGCGCTGGCGGTGCTGCAAACGTACACCGACGTCGCCGAGGTGATGGTGCAGTTTTATCATCCGCACATCGAGCAGGACAAGCACCAGCCGGAATACTCTCACACCTTCAGCCGCGACGACATGGGAGCGATGGAGCTCACCATCCGCCGAGTCGTTGCCCAGAAACGTGACGCCGCCCGCGACGGATGGGACAGCTCCATCGCTCCTGTGCCCTCCACCTCGCTCTGCGTGTGGTGCTCCAAGCTCGGCACCTGCCCCGCCGTGCAGAGTCTGGCGTTGACCACCCACCAGAAGCACGAGAAGCTCGAGCTGCCGGTGGAGGTGTCGCCACAGTACCTCACCGACCCCACATCGATGCGGAAAATTTATCAGGTCTCCAAAGTGCTGGAAACCTTCGCCAAGGCGGTACGCGACCGAATCATCGACGCCGTCATCACGGAGGACGTCAAAGTGCCCGGCATGACCCTCGTGTCCAAGGCCAATCGCAAGGTGACCTCGGTCCGCAAGGTGGCCCAGATCGCGACGAATAGCGGACTCACTCAAGACGAATTCGAATCCTGTGTCACGGTGCCGATCACGGCAGTCGAGACGGCAATCAAGGCGAAGCAACCTCGCGGCCACGGTAAAACCGCCGTCGAAGAGTTTCGTCAGATGCTGGAGCAGTCCGGCGCAATCGTGGAGGGCACGCCTTACAGTTATCTCACCGAGTCGAGAAAAAACAGAGATTGACGATTTAGACTTTTAATGCATACATCTCGCTTTCCTCCCCGGGCTTTCCGCTCGGGGGTATTAACAAAAACAACCAAAACAGTCAAAATGACCAAAGTATCGTTCGCTAAAATCGGAGCCGCTTCCACTGCTCCCGAGGCCCCTGCCTCCACTACCGTTGAGGCTCCCGCCTCTGTCTCCCAACCCGCTGCCCCGCAGCCCGTTGTTGCTCCCGTTGAAAATTTGCCCGTCGCTGCTGCCTCCTCGGCACCGGCGGTGGTTGGATCAAACGATGTCTTAGACAACGACGGCATCGATGCCGGGGATGTTAAGCTGCCGCGCCTCAAGCTGCTGCAAGGCACCTCCGACAAGGAGCTGCTTGCGAAATTTGGGTTCGGCTCGCTGCTCCTCAAGGACGATGTCGTCCTCGCTAAGGCCGCTCAAGACAACAGCCCAGCCTTAACGGGCCGCATGGTCTTCGTGCGCCTCATCTCCAAAACTTACACCGAGCGCGTGGCCCGCTACGGCGACCCGTCCATGTTTGCCCGCTCTCTTCAAGAGGTGGACGAGCTTGGCGGCACCACCGACTGGCGGCTGTCGAAGGAGAACCGGAATTCCGGCTCCAACAAGTCGTGGTTCCAAGTCAACGCGAACTGCCTCGTATTGGTTGAGAAGCCCGCGCCGGCCGGCGACGATCACTTCCCGTTCGAAGCGGCCGGCCGGTTGTACTGCCCCAGCCTCTACAGCGTGAAGTCGTTCGCTTACGACCGCTTCTTCACTGTTGTGGCGACGGCCAAGGTTACGGGCGAGCTCCGTAAAGACGGCAACACGTCGCGGTTTATCGAATACACGCCTCGGATCGAGGCCGGTAAGGGCAACGCCGAGTTCGCCGTGCCGAGCGTTAAGTTCGGCGATGTCACGTCGCCCGAGCTGCGAGCCCTCGCTGCGCAGTTCTAACATTCCGCTGGGAGGGTAATCCTTCCGCGTTCACGGCGGGGGTGGGTAACGTGATCATCCCCACCTCCGCCCAACTTTTCAATCAAAACAACCAAAACAATTTTATGCGCATAATCGCCTTTGATACCGAAACTTTTTACTCCAAGGACGTCACCGTCCAGACCGTCGGCCCTTGGAAATACGCACGCGATCCACGCGCCGGCTGCTACATGTTGTCGGTGTCGGACGGCGAAGAAACGTGGGCCGGAGAGCCCAAAGATTTCAATTTTGACGTCCTGAACGGAGCCGTCATTCTGAGCCACAACGCCGCTTTCGATCAGGAAATTTATTTTGCCAACGTCGAGGCCGGTCTGTGGCCGAAGATCAACTACGCCGACTGGATCTGCACAGCGAACATGACGTCTTACCTCTGCAACCGTCGCAGTCTCTCTGACGCAGCTGAATTTTTACTCGGCGTCAAAGTCTCAAAAACGATGCGCAACTACATGAAAGGCAAAACGTGGCCCGACGCCATCGCCGACGGCAAGGACAAGGAACTACTCAAATATGCCGAGGACGACGCCCTCCTCTGTTATCGTCTTTTCGCCGAGCACGGCCACAAGTGGCCCGAGTTTGAGCGTCGTCTTTCCAAGATGACCATCGAGCAGGGACGCCGTGGCGTTCACATCCACGCGGCTCGGCTAGACGACGCCATCATCACCATGCAGCGTGTCCGTGAGGCTGCGATGGATACGCTGCCGTGGGTAGCTCAACGGAAACCTCCGGCCAGCCCGCTTGCAATGGCTGAGGCGTGCCGCGCCGCCGGCATCCCGCCGAGGCCGGTGAAGGCTCACGACGCCGACGGTGCAGTGGAGTGGGAAGACACCTACGCACCTCGCCTGCCGTGGGTGAAGGGGATCAAAGATTTGCGCCGCGCCAAGAAAGCTCTGGCCTCGCTGGAGACCATGCAGCTTCGTCTGCGCGACGACGGCACAATGCCATTTTCGCTTAAATATTTCGGCGCGCACACGGGCCGCTGGTCTGGCGACGGCGGTCTCAATTTCCAAAATTTTGCCCGCCTTCCACTGTTCGTGGACGAACGCGGGCAGATCATCGACGACCCAGAACGCATCTCCGAGCTGGCCGAGCTGCACGAACAAGACCCCGACAATCTGCCGGTCAAAGCCGTGGACATGCGCGGGCTCATCGTCGCGCCTCCCGATACGGTGCTCGCCGCCGCCGACCTCTCACAGATCGAGCCCCGGGTGCTCAACACGCTTTGCGGCAACACCAAGCTGCTCGACCGTATCCGCGAAGGTTTCCCCATCTACGAGGCCCACGCCCGCGATTCGATGGGCTGGAATGGTGGCCCGCTGAAGAAGGAGGACAAGAAACTTTATTCGCTCGCCAAGGCCCGCGTGCTCGGTTTGGGCTACGGTTGCGGCTGGCGGAAATTCATAGCGGTCGCTCAGATCATGGGCGGCATCGACATCACGGTGGGCGACCACAACGTTGCGCTCAAGGCGTCAATCGACGGAATCGTCTACAACGCCACCGCCGAGCACGAGCCATGCGAGCCATTTATCCATGTTACGAATTTTCGCGGAGAACGAGTTAAGGAGGACGTCTACGGCGCGGCCTCTCGGGAGATCGTGAAAGATTTTCGCGCCTCAAATCCTTTGGTTACCTCCTTCTGGCGTCAGATGGACGATGCGCTGGCCGATGCCGCCAACAAAGGCGACGACCTCGTGGTTGAGTTGCCGTCGAGGCGCAGCTTGGTCTACCGAAAGGTGCGCCGCGACATCCGCACCTTTGATGACCCCGAGAACCCGGGAAAGAAACAATCCCGCCAAGTTTTCACCGCCGAGGCCGACGGCCGACGCCGCACCTATTACGGAGGGCTCATCGTCGAGAACATCGTTCAGGCCGTGGCCCGTGACGTTTTCGCCTACAACATGCTGTTAATCGAGGACGCCGGGTACACCGTGCTCTGGTCAGTCCACGATGAGGCCGTCTGCTCGGTCAACAACGATCGGGAGGCCGAGGACGTGCGCCGCATAATGTCCACCACACCCGAGTGGCTTTCCGCTTGCCCTGTTGACGCTGAAGTCTCAATTTCCGACCGCTACAAAAAATGAACTCCCCTATTCTTCTTCCATCGATCCCGAACCTTGTTTCGACCAGTGCAGATTTCGCGTGCCCGTGGCTGTTCCCCGGCGATGCCATCCCCGCCGAGGTGCGCGGACCCAAAGCCAAAGTCAAGCGCACCGCTTGGCAGACCACCCCCGACACATCGCACAACTTTTTCTCCGGCTGGGAGGGGCTTACGCCATCCTCCCGCGTGTCTGACAAGCAAGATGGCAACCCGCCTTACAAGCTGCACGCCATTGTGGCCGACTACGACGCGCCCCTGTCTGAGGAAGAGATCGTCAACGGCATCACCCGAATGGGCGAATTTGTGCCGACTTATTTCAGTCGAAGTCTTTCCGGTAACGTGCACGTTGTCTGGCTCCTCGAGCAGCCCATCTTAGTGCCGAGTTTTGCCTTCGCCGCCGAGCTGATGAGATTCATCGCGAAGCGGATGGGCGTTGACCGCTTCGGCGTAAAGCTGGACGGTCCCGCGTTCGCAAACCCCGGCCAATACTACTGCAACGGATGCGATTGGAGCGCGATCCAAGGCGAGCCGAAGATTTCCAAGTCGATGGTGCAGGGTTGGGTGATGGAAGTGGCCGAGTCGTTCTCATTTCGAGACAGCAGCTCCGGCGTGCAAATCCCGCTCGACGTAGTGTGGGAGGAATTACAAAAGAAATTCCCGCAAGCCCAATGGCCCGCCGACTTTGTTGAGGGCAGCACCGGACCATCTTTCTGGATCGAAGGCAGCTCGAGTCTTAAGTCCGCCATCGTCAAGCTTGAGGGCATGTACACCTTCGCCGCCCACGCCACCAAAGCGTGGTGGAGCTGGCGCGATTTGCTCGGAGCCCAGTTTGTTGAAGGCTACGAAAGCAAGTCGCTCGGCGCAGCGGTGGAGAATGTTTTCTTCGACGGCAAAAACTACTGGCGACTCGACGGCCAGAACAACTGGGGAGCCTACACCAAGGAAGACACCGCCGCCCACCTCGTCATCGGCCGCAACGTGCCGAAGACAGCCCCCAAGGGCCAACCATCGGTGGTTGACCGGTGCCTCGAGCACATCCGCCACTGGTCGAAGATCAACGGTGCGTGCCCGTTCGTGTTCAAGCCATCAGGCATGGTCCGAGTCGGCCAAACCTCAATGCTGAACACCTTCACCAAGCGCGTGCTGCCGCCCTCTGATGAAGTGGTCGAGTGGGGCGACAGCGGCCAGATGCCGTTCATCTCGTCGCTCGTTGATGGGCTGCTCGATTCCGACGAACAGCGTCAGTTTCTCCTGAGCTGGCTGCATTACTACTACGCCTCGGCCTACGCGTGCAATCTGCAATCTGGGCAGAATATTTTTATTGTCGGCGGTGCCGGTGTCGGTAAAACGTTGTTCTCTACCAAAGTAGTTAGCCCGCTCATTGCAGGCCACGCCACTGCCGAGGACTATCTCATGGGACAGACCGCATTTAACTCGCAGCTGTTCGACTCAGCCCTCTGGACGATCGACGATAACTCCGCCGCCGTTGACGCATCCTCGCACCGCAAGTTCTCCACGATTATTAAGCGTATGGCAGCGAACACTACGTTCGAGTATCACGCAAAGTTTCAGGTGCCGTGTCAGGTGGTGTGGCAGGGTCGCGTCATCGTGACCATGAACGCAGACGAGGAGTCGATCCGCATGCTGCCCGATCTGGACATTTCGATTCTCGACAAGATTTGCATCTTCAAGGCCGCAGACAAGCCGAGGAAGTTTCCGAAGAGCACCGAAATTGAGAAGATTCTTCAGCGGGAGCTGCCCCACTTCGCCCGGTATCTGCTCGACTACGAGGTACCTGACGTTTGCATTGGTACGTCTCGATATGGTATAGTGAGCTACCACGAGAAATCACTCATGCGCACTGCTCACTACTCCTCCCGCTCCTACGCCTTCGCTGAAATGATCGACGACTGGAGGACGGAGTATTTCGAGGATCACACGGAAGATTGGGAGGGCACCTCGTACCAACTGCTTCATCAGATGAGCAAAGACCCGGCTCGGGCCTCGACGATGCGCGGTATCACGGCCCCTCAAATTGCCCAGCAGCTGGCGAATCTGAAGAACCGTAGCTATCCGCTGGAGTGCGACGAGACTGCGGAAGGACGTATATGGACTATTCGACGTCAAAAATAATACCAGCCATCGAACCGCTGAAGTTGCCGCTCGACGAACTGGCTGATATTCACGTTCGATACGCCCGCCGGAAAACCAAACCACTTCTCGAAAAGCTGTTTCGCGCCCACGCGCCTTTGGCTATCTCGCTGGCCAGAAAGTTTTCCATCCACCCCAACCACGTCGCAGATTTGCAGATGGCGGCGTTCGGTGGTCTCCTGAAAGCCTTAGATCGTTACGACCCAAAAATCGGGAAATTTTCCACCTTCGCCTACTGGTGGATTCTGAAATTTATATTGAAGGAGCGCGAATTCAACCAGAACCTCGTCCGCATCCCTCTCACGCTCGTCCGCCGTCACCGGCGGGTAAGACAGATGGTTGAGCTGGGCATGTCGCTCAAGTCCATCGCCAAAAAGCTGGGGACCACACTGGTCGCGGTGGAGACGGTTTACAGTCTCTACGATGCGCCCCATTGCACCCCTTTGAACGCCGATCAGGTGAGCGTAGACTCCGATTCAGATAGTCTTCAGTCTGAGCGTCTGGGCCAACTGCAAGATCAACTAAAAAAGCTTCCGCGTAAATGGCGTACAGCGGTGACTCTGCGCTATCGGTCGTCTGGTTGCCGGACCTTTTCCGAAATCGGTCGTAGAATGAAGTGCACGGAAGATTCCGCCCGGTCTTACTTTTCGAGCGGGGTCAAGCGTCTCAAAACCCTCATTAAAAATGCCGAAAGCATGGACTGAATCTTTCATCATCTCCCGTATCCGAGCTACCCTGAGGCGGCTGTCGATGCAGATGCCCGCCGCCCGGGAGGCCAAGCTCGCGGCCCGCCGCGCTTACTCTGGTCCGAACCCACGGCTGCGGTTTGAGTATCGGTGCGCCCACTGCGGCGACTGGTTTCCCGAGAAGGGCGTGCAGGTGGACCACACGGTGCCCGCCGGCTCGATGAAATCTTTTGAAGATGTCGGGTCATTTGCCCGTCGCCTGCTTTTATGCAAGGTGACCGACCTCGAGGTTCTTTGCAAAAAGGATCACCAAATCAAAACCAACCGTGAGCGCGCCGAGCGCAAGGACAAGAAATGAACATCACCGCCGCACAACCTTCTAACGACCACCCCGACAGCGGCACCAGAATCACGCCGGTCTTTCACGCGCTCGATCCCGTCGAACGCACTGCCGGCCAGATTATCGTCCTTCGTGGGATTATTGACACCACTAAATCGTTATTCGGACAGCAGGATCAGTTGGGCGTTGAGGACACCACCCCGAAAGAAGTGCGAGAGGCCGCCGCAAAAACCGCCTGCCTTACTTTTTCCCAGATCGACAACATTGTTGATGAGATGTCGCGCTGGTCGGCCACTGACACCGAGCACATGTCCGCCCTTCGGGGGTTGCTTTCCGCCGAGACACTCCGTGCCCGACACGAAGCTTCCAGAGCCCGCACAGAGGAGTCTTTGATCCAGCTCACCATGACGCCGTTCCTCCAACAGCGTGGAATGCTGTTTCAGCGCAACGACGGCAAGTACATCGCGGTCAACAACGACCAGACCTTTATGTCGGTGGGAAACAGCCCTCAAGAAGCTATCGACCAATTCAACATCGATTTTTTGATGCCGACAAAATCGAAACCCAAGAAAAAACGTGCAGCACCACGGAAGAAACCTAAAGATGGACCCGAGACTGCCTGAAGTATTCCGGAGTAATCACCCAGAAGACATCATGGTCAGATTTATGGTCAACTGGACCCGAGGCTACGCCTGCCCCGATTGCGGAGACAAGGGAGCGTTCCTTGGTCGTCTACGCGGCAAGCCTTTTATCTGGGCCTGCTATGAGTGCGGAGGAGCTTCTGAAATCGATGACTAAGGAAGAACGCATCGCATACCGGCGTGCGTATTACCTCGCGCACCGCGAAAAAGAGATCGCTCGAAGTCGGGCTTGGATAAAAAACAATCCCGAGCAGTGCGCGAAGACTAAACGCCGGTATGAACAGACACATCGCGCGGAAATTCGCAAAACTCGCCGTAAGTATGTTTCGAACCGTCGTAAAACTGATCCGCTCTTCCGTTTGCAGCTAAACGTGCGGCGAAGATTTAGCCACGCCATCAAGTGGCTAAAAACAAAAAAGAACCGACGGACCTTTGACGTCTTGGGGTGCGACCTCGAGACCCTACGACGTCATCTCGAATCCAAGTTCGATCCGGGCATGACGTGGGACAACTACGGTAAGTGGCACGTTGATCACACCATCCCGCTGGCTCATGCGCAAACAAAAGCCAAACTCGAAAAACTTTGTCACTACACCAACCTCGCACCGCTGTGGGCCGAGGATAACCTAAAAAAGGGAGCGAGGTTGAAGTGGCCTTCGAAGCGAATCAACGTTTCAGACCGCTCGCATACCGAGCTGCGATGAGATCGGATTCGGCTGCACCGGCGAGATCTGCTTCGGGGTGATGTTGCGGGTGCGTGCGGTGGTCAGGCGGGATTTATTGACGTTCGAGGGTGCGGAGGCTTGTGGAGCCGCCACTTGCGCGTTCGCCAGCGGACCAGCGGCCTGCATTTGGGGCGCAGTGGCCATCTCCTCGCCGCCTATCAGGGGTATAGCCACCTGAGCTAAATTGCCGTTCGACTCGGCATCTTGCAGGGTCGGCTCGTCGATCACCTGCGGGTTGTAGATGACCGTTGAAAAGTCATTCGCTTCGTAGGTCTCAAGGCCCAAATCGGGCAGCTGGCCGAAGATGGAGATAACCGAGGTGATCATGGGGTCGTTCATCAAATTTTCGGTGATGGGCGGCACCAACACGGCAGGCACCTCGCCAGTCTGAATTTGGGGAAAGGGAGGCGGCAGATCGGCTGCTACGGGCACGTTGGTGGCCACAGGAGTGGTCTGCATAGGTCCGATGGTGGCGTTTGATAAGGGGGTATTAGTTTTCATTTTTTTGATGCTTCTGCGGCGATGGCGGCGGCGATGCGCTCCATGCGTGGGGCGACACCGTGTTTTTTGCCAGCCTTGATTTTGGCCAAGCTGGCGCGGTATTCGTCGTTGTTGAGAAATTCAATGGCCGCGTCGTTCCATTTACCCTCCTTCATAAGCCCGAGAGTGAAGGGTGAACCGGCAAGGTCGCCACGGTAAAAACCGTCAATTACGGCCACCTTGAGGGTGGGAGACAGCGACTCGAAAGTTTTTCCAAGCTCTGTCTTCGCCACCTTCAACCGCTTGTCGAAATCCTCCTCAAAGAGGTCGTCGATTTGCTTATTCGTCAGCGTCCTGCCCTCATACCGCCACAGTTCGCTTTTCGGGATGAGCCGGCCAACGCCGATCGTCCAGTTGCCCTTGTCGTCGAGGTAGGGTTCTGCGTAGGTGAGGCCGGAGGTTTCGTTGGCCCGGACGTAGCGGCGCGCGGCGGTGAGGTAGTCCTCACCCTCCAAGACCTCGGGCAGCGGGGCCTTCGGGACCGTGGGCTTCGGCGGCTTAGGGATCGAGAACTTGATCGGGCCTTCCCCTGCCAGCGGCTGCTCCGACATGTCCGCACCCATGTTCATCACGCTCTCAGAGGAGAGCGTCGTTGGGGCGGATTCTGGGAGGACGAAGTTGAACAAGGGCTTGGCCATGTAGGTGTTATTTTACGACTGTCTCAAACTCCAACGGGTCGGCGTAGGGGATGCGCGCGCTTTCCAAGCGACTTTCCGGGTCTTGGAGCTGTAGCGTCGGCAAGAGCTGTTTCAGTCCCCAGCTCTTCGGTGTTTTCGTCA
>JAHZKU010000052.1 GCA_022600255.1 Actinomycetes bacterium
CTGCTGACCTAGATTTTGATGCCGTTGGCGGATTGACGCTAGGGGCCGATCCGGTCGCTGCGGCCATGCTGCATGTGGCGGCCGCGACGGACCGGCCACTGGATGCGTTTGTTGTGCGCAAGTCCGAAAAGCAGCACGGTCTGCAGCGCAGAGTTGAGGGCCCGGATGTGGCTGGTCGCAGAGTACTGGCTGTTGAGGACACGTCCACCACGGGCGGATCGGTGCTTACCGCAGTCGAGGCGTTGCGCGAAGCAGGCGCGGAGGTCGTGGCCGTTGCCGTGATTGTGGAGCGTGGTGCAGCCCCGGCGATCGCCGCTGCGGACTTGCCCTATTTGGCCGCGTATTCGCTGGCCGATCTTGGCCTGCAGTAACCCAGACGCAGTTCCTTTCGAGGTAGGCCCATAGCGGGGGCCGTTTGGTGGCTGAAGGCTGGGTTTTCAACGGTGCCCGGTCGGGTCCCTGTTCTCGCGAAGCAGACTGTCACTCGCCGGAAGAGCTAACTCCACGGACGTCCTTGGCGTCCGCGACGCGCGATAAGCGACTGCGGTCAGGCCACGATGGCTGGGTCGTTCAGGCCGGTTGCTCGTCTTCGGTGTTGGCCTTCTCCCGCTTGTGCTTCACGTATTCGATGATGATCGGGATGATCGAGACGAACACCACGAGCAGCAGCATGATCTCTAGGTTGTTCTTCACGAATGGGATATTGCCCAGGAAGTAGCCCACGATGGTGAGTCCTGCGGCCCAGATGACGCCGCCGATCGCGCTGTAGATGAAGTACGTCCGGAACGGCATGCCGGCAATGCCTGCCAACGCCGTGATGAACGTCCGAACGATGGGAACGAACCGGGCTAGGACGATGGCGCGTGGGCCATAGCGTTCAAAGAAGTCATGGGTTTTGACCACATACTCCTTCTTAAACAACTTGGAGTCGGGTCTATCGAACAGGGGTGGCCCGATCTTCTCCCCTACCCAATAGCCCACAAGGTTTCCCAGCACGGCTGCGACGGCCAAAATGGCAGCAGCGAGCCAAATGTTGATGTCAATAAATCCTTGAGCGATGAACAGACCAACGACGAACAGCAGCGAGTCCCCCGGTAGGAAGAACCCGATCAAGAGGCCGCATTCGGCAAAGATGATGAAGACCGCACCCCAGAATGCCCAGGGACCCAAGGCTGTTAACAGGGTTTCGGGATTCAGCCAGTCGGGCAGCAAGGCTAGCGTTTCCATTGCCTGATCTTAGCCCGTTTCTGGTGGTTGAAACCTGATCTGCGCGATCGTTGGCCATGTCACGATTTGCCAGACCTGACTAGGCCGGGGCCGTCAGAATGAGGTGCCACATTTCTGTCCATGCCGACCACTCAGTCCCACTGACTCGGCCTTAGATCCCAGTGGAGGTTTGATGCACCTACCGACCCGGCGGATTGACGCTGCTGATTTAGATCGCATGACCGGTGCTCTGTTCTTTGAGGGGATGAAGCAGCGATCCAAGCTGTCGCGGTTCTGGATCCTCCTGCTGCTGTCTGGTGTCATCGCTTCGGCGGGTGTGGTTTCGGACAGCACCGCCACGGTGATCGGTGCCATGATCGTGGCACCCCTGATGACCCCGATTATCGGAACGGCCTTGGCATTTGTCTTGACCGATCGGGCCATGTTGCGTCGATCGGTTCTGCTCATCGTGTTGGGAGCTAGCGCGGTGATTGTGATTGGTTTCGTTTTTGGGCTTAGTGATTTGCTCAACACCGCCGTGGAGGGGAACCCTCAGGTGACCGGCCGGGTGAACCCCGGCCTGATCGACTTGGTTGCCGCTTTGGCCACCGGGCTGGTCGGGGCCTTCGCATTGGTGAGATCAGATGTGTCGGACACCCTGCCAGGTGTTGCGATTGCGATCTCGCTCGTACCGCCACTGGCGGTGTGCGGTTTGGTGCTGCAGGACGGGCAGTACGCCGAAGCGTTCGGGGCGCTACTGCTCTTTGCTACCAACGTCAGTGCGATCGTGGCAACGGGAACCCTCACCTTGATCTTCTACGGCGTGAGAGAGCAGGCCGCCGCATCGGGCCGAACCGTATTGAATCTGACGAAAAAGTCGCTTGCGACGGTGTTGGGAATGGTTGTTTTGGTGGCGGTCCCCCTGGCTGCGGGGACTCTGAAGATTGTGGGGGACCAACGCATCAGGTTTGCGGCCACCCCCATCGCGGTGGACTGGGCCGAGCAGCAGAACTGGGCCGTCGTGGAGGTCGAAGTCGATGACGGTCTGCTCACGGTCACAGCGCTGGGAGCACCGCCGCAGGTCGAGCCGGCAGTCTTGCGGGATCAACTCGACAATGCTGGGCTACAGGAGGTTGACCTAGAGGTTGCCTTGGTGCTTGGTGGCACCAAGCTCATCTCAGGGGTCCCAACGTCAGCAGAGTAGCTGCCTTAGGAATTTCCGATTCTGCGCACGGCAACGCACACTTGGAGTCGTTATGAATCCTGAATCGGCCGCCGCCAACCCTCCCGTACACGAGCCGTCGGCCGTGGGGGTCGGCCCGTTCCAAGGGGATTGGCCAACCGATCCGAGACTAGACCCCGAACTCCTAGCGAACGGTGACCGGCGCAACGTTGTGGACCGGTTTCGGTATTGGTCGATGGACGCAATCGTGGCCGATCTGGATCAACAGCGCAGCTCCTTCCACATTGCGATCGAGAACCTGTCGCACGACTTCAACATTGGCTCCATCGTGCGCACAGCGAACGCGTTTCTGGCGCGGGAGATTCACATTGTGGGTCGCCGGCGGTGGAACCGGCGCGGCGCCATGGTGACGGATCGGTATCAGCACGTGCGTCATCACGCCGATGCCACCGAGTTGCAGGAGTGGGCCGACGAGGCCCGAGTGCCCATCATCGGCTTAGACAACGTGCCCGATGCCGAACCCCTGGAAACGACCGACTTGCCCCAGACATGCTTGCTCTTCTTCGGGCAGGAGGGTCCGGGGCTCTCACCGGACGCGCAGGGGATTTGCGAGAAGACCCTAAGCATCGCCCAGTTCGGATCCACCCGTTCCATCAATGTCGGTGCAGCGGCCGCGATCGCGATGCACACGTGGGTACGCCAACACCGGGCCTAACGCGCTTCTCTGCCCCGTCGCTAGGAATCCAGTGGGCACAGTTCGCTACGGTCAAAGCATGGTGATGAAAGTTGTGGTGATCGGGGCCGATGCAGCCGGAGGCTCGGCGGCCAGTCAGATCAAGCGGAAATTGCGTGACGACGTCGAAGTCACTGTCTTGGAGCAGCAGCAGTGGACCTCCTACGCGGCCTGTGGCATCCCGTATTGGATTGCTGGAGATTCCGAGGGGCCGAATGGCCTAGTCGCCCGGACGCCCGAGCAGCACCGGGCCAATGGGTTGGAGTTACACACCGAAACCACAGCAACCTCGGTGGATCTGGCCGCACAGGTGGTCACCGTCGAGCCCACCGGTGGCGGTGAGCAGCGGCAGTACGCCTACGACCACCTGGTTTTCACGACTGGAGCGGCCGCCATCAAACCCCCCATCCCGGGGATCGATCTGCCGGGTATCAGTCAAGTCCACACATTGGACGACGGGCTAGTCGCGATCGACAACTTACACACCAACCCGGAGGACGCGGTCGTCGTGGGCGCCGGCTACGTTGGCATCGAGATGGCGGAAGCCTGTCGACTCCGTGGCCTGAAAACCACCATGTTGGACATCGCCCCAGAACCCCTGGCTTCGTTGGACCCGGATATGAGCGCGCTGGTTCGGCAAGCCTTGACAGACGGCGGCGTGACACTCCGCTCCGGGGAGGCCGCTACCGAGTTTCGCGAGGGTGCGCAGGGCCGGGTTATTGAGGTGGAGACTGAGAAGACCACGGTGGCTGCCGACATCGTCTTCTTGGGAGTCGGAGTACGTCCGCGTACCGAACTCGCTGCACAGGCGGGTATCGAACTGGGTGCATCGCATGGTCTGCTGACCAACTCCCGCCAGCAGGTCCTGGGATATGAGAACGTGTGGGCTGCCGGGGACTGCGTGGAGTCGTTCGATCGCTTAACCAAAACCCCGCGCTATGTGCCATTGGGAACCCACGCCAACAAACAGGGCCGGGTGGTCGGCATGAACATCGGTCGCGATCCGGCAGAATTCGCCGGCATCCTCGGCACAGCCATCACCAAGTTTCTGGGGACAGAGATTTCGCGGACCGGGCTGTTGGAAGCCGAAGCGCAACGACTGGGATTTGATGCCGTATCCGCCAAGGTAGAGACCTTGACCCATGCCGGGTACTACCCCGGGGCAGAGCCGATGACAGTGAAACTCCTAGGCGAGCGCGGCACTGGCCGCCTGCTTGGCGGCCAGATCGTGGGTGGGGCCGGCGCTGGCATGCGGATCGACATCGTGGCGGCTGCGCTGTGGGGGGACATGCGGGTTGCGGATGTCTTAGACATGGATTTGGCCTATGCCCCACCGTTTTCTGGAGCGTGGGATCCGGTGCAGATTGCGGCGCGCCAACTCGTGCCCAAACTCTAGTTCGGCTGTTGCGACACCAGATCCAGGGCTGCGCGCTCCTGAGCGCCCATCTGGCCGAGCCGTGGGATCGCGCCTGGCAGTGCGGCAAAGTTGAGAAAACCATGCGTCTGGTCTTCATAGCAGTGTGAGAAGACGCGGTTGCCGGCCGCGCGCAAGGCGTCGGCGTATCGCTCACCCTGTTCCCGAAGCGGGTCAAAACCAGCCGTCCAAACTAAGGCCGGGGGTAAATCGGTCAAGTCCCCAAAGATCGGCGAGACCATCGGGTCGCGCCGCTCTTGGTCGGAGTCCCACAGCAGGTAGGCCTTGCGGAACCATTCCATTTCGTCGACAGTCAGATAGAAATCGTCGCCGAGGCGATTGTGCACGGTTGTGTCGAAGGTCAGGTCCGTGGCCGGGTAGACCAGTGCTTGAACAGCCGGGGCCGGGATGGCCTGATTCCGGCATTGCTGGGCAACTACGGCTGCGAGGTTACCGCCGGCGCTGTCCCCCATGACCGCGATGGCGTCGGGGTTGATCTCCAGCAGTTCCGCCTGGGAGCGGACCCACGCGTACGCGGCGAGGCAGTCCAGCGGAGCGGCCGGGAACCGATGCTCGGGTGCCATTCGGTAGTCCACAGAGATGACGGTCGCCTGCGCGGCCAGTGACAAGGCCCGCGCGGGGCTGTCGTGGCTGCGCAGACTCCCAACCGACCAGCCGCCCCCGTGGTAGAAAACAATCGCGGGTGCAGTCGGTTGGGGCGGCAGATCGGCCTCCTGCGGCGTGGCCCGGCGTGGTTTCGGGCGATAAATCCACGCAGCCAGGTCACCCGCCGGCCCCGGGATCGCCGTCTTGGTCACCGCCACGCCAGCTAGCGGAACACCAACAGCCCGGGCACCGAGTTCGGTGTTGAGACGCCCGACCGCCACCGATTGCCCGGTCTTGCCTAGCGAAGTTGCTGCAAAGAGCAACATGAACTGGGTGGCACGCTGCAACTCCCTCCCGTCCAGCGCTATGGGCGGTCCCGCCGTGGCTGAGATTAACCATTCGGGTGC
>JAHZKU010000053.1 GCA_022600255.1 Actinomycetes bacterium
ACGGCGCCATGTGTAGACCATGGTTTTCCCGTCGCCACTAACACTGACCTGCGGGTGTTTGGCGTTTCGGCCGGTGGCCGAGAGGTCCCTATTGGTCCAGGTGGCACCACCATCAGTGCTGTAACTGGTCTGCACAATCCAGTGGCTGCCGTTGGACCGGCGCCAGGCGTAGGCGATGACCTCCCCATTATCACTGACACTGACCTGCGGCTCCCGGGCATTTTGCCCAGTAGCGGAGAGGTCGTTCTTGGTCCAGCTAGTGCCAGCCACGCCAATCTCAGGGGCCAGTAGCATGGCCGCCGCGACCGCGACGGCCACCACAAACGCCCACACGAAGCGGAAGGTAGCCTTCCCCATACATCAATGATACGAAACGGGGTGGACAGGAGAAAGTGGGGGGAGAAACCGCACCGCAAGTGTTCACAAAGACTGACATGATCGGCAGGCTCAACAACTGGCCAGTCAACAAGTACACCGAGGACTTTGGTCGCGTGAGGTGACCCTGTTTGTGGTGCCAGCTCGGGGTTTTGGGTCGGGCTAGTTTTTCCAGTTGGCCGCGTACTGTGCAGGAGGGTCAGCCACCCAGGGTGTCAACGCGAATAGAGCCGATCGGCAACATCACCCCCCGGCGTTTGGCACCAAGATCCGGATTCGGCCCTTGAGAAACAACGATGCGAAAAGCCCTGAACCTGGGTGTCGGACAGTTCAAGTTGTGAGGGGTACCGGCAGTACTACGGCCGGATTGGGCAACAGTTCGATGACACGGGCGAGTACCCCAACCGGCAGTGTGTGGACTTAACCCGGTTGATCTTGAACTTCCCGGTGAGCTTGGCACGCTTCGGGGTTTCATCGCTGGTGACTTTCATGCGCGTGAACACCAGCTTGGCGGGCTGAGCCACGGCATTGTGTTTTGGCCGCCATAGTTTCAGGCGCGCCTTGTAGGTTTGCACGTTGCCGTCGGGATACTTCCCCCACTTGATGCGTGCTTTGGCGACCGCCTTCTTCTTCGTGTACTTCTTCCATTTCACTTTCATAGGTGCTGCCAAGCCAAACTCAGGCCAGCATCCGTAGTAAAAGGCGGAGGGCTTAACAACGGAGGTCTTGGACTGGGGCATCCAGTCCAGACCGTAGTAGGCGCCGCAGATCGCAACCCCGGGTTTGCCACCAGCCGAAGCCGCCGGCGCAAACGAACCGAGCGTGAGAGCAAGCGCCGCAGCAAGGAGGAATGCCAGACTCTTGGTGCTAACGCGAACCTTGGGAATGGTTGGGATTTTCACGACGATCAGCCTCCCCGCGACCCGACCGGCAACAAGAAACCCGCGCCGCTGCGAACCCGCACCCCACGGTGAGGCGCCCAATCCGGGGCCTACCCCCCACTTTACGCCGGTGTCAGGATGGGTCAGCAGCAGGTACCAGCATCAACGCTGACAGACGAGGTCCTTCAAATCCGCTCAATCGGACACTCACAGTCTTGGTCAAGTGGCCCAACCCCAACAACTTTGGACGTTGGCGTTTGAGGAAGATGACGTGGCTCGAGGTTCCCTTCATGCCGCGTTGACTCGATTGACACCGCAGCGCTTCGCCGCAGCGAAGGGCGTGGACCATTTCTGCAATGACGTACCGACAACGATTGAACCTCTCATTGACGGGTCAGGTGTCGGTAGCGGATAAACGCCCACGGGCTGCACTCTTTCGCGACGGTGGCTAGGTCGTCGCGTAGCACGGTTGCGGGAGTATTCTGGCGTTGTAGGTGAATATCATGCTGTTGCTAACGGTTGTCATTGGGTTTCTGGTCGCGGGTGCGTATCTGCTGGTTCAGAGTTACCGTTTACCTGTTTCTCCGGTACGCAACAGACTCCCGTCTGGTCGATGGTGGCCTTGGGTTACGGCCCTAAGCCTCCTCCTGGTTCCGCTCGTGTTCGTGGTGTTCAGCTATATCGCCGGGCTCGTCGCGAACGTTGCGGTAGAGCCGATTCCGGCAGATCCTGATCCGAGCCCGTGGTGGTCGGTTGCTGCTGGGATCGGGGTACCGGTATTTCTGGCGTTGATGCTGTGGCTGGCGTGGTTTCGCCCGTTTGCGGTGGCGGTCTTGCTGCTGATCAGTTGGCCGGCCCTACCTGTGGCTTGGTATGCCCAAGAGATCTTGGTCATGCTTTCCGAGAGTGCCGAGCTCGGGTACACCGCATGGGGGCCTGTGTTTGAGCCGATCTTGCTGTTCGTCCTGCTTGCCCCGTCTTTCTTGGTCGCCTTGTTGCTGATTGCCACTGCCCGCACCCTGGATGAGCAGCCAGTCCGAGTTCCCGGGCCTGTAAGCACCCCAGCGGATCGGCCCGCTAGCACAGTGGCTGCTGAGCATGCTGCGCGTTGGAGCGGCAAAATAATCACGTTGAAGGTGTTCGCGTCACTGCTGTTGGTGCTGGGGGTGGTGGCGTTGAGGTTGTACTCAGTGTGGGACATCCGTGGTGTCCGCTCGGTCACAGAGAATTGGGGCGGGCTGCTGTGGGCGCTGGCAATCATGTTGGTGGTTCTGGCGGGGCTAGTGTGGTTGTGGCCCCGGTTGGCTGGGCTGATCCTGCTGTGCTCGGGACTGATTGTCGCTGCGATCGGGGTCCTGGTGCCGCTGTTGACGCAAGCTCAGACGACGCAGGTACTTGGGCTAGTCGCCTACACTTTTCCTGCCGTCATGGTTGCGTGTCTGCTGTTGTTGATCTCCCACTTGGAACGCCGCGACGAGGCGTCAGCCCGAGTTGAGGCGAGTGGCGGCGAATCGGCGCGGTCGCCTCAAACTGTGGTTGCGCCCAGCGAAGAACGCACCCATCCGAACCATTAGTCGTAGCGATCTGGGTTTATCTGGCTAGGGGACGTCGACGCAAACAGTCAATTGGCCAGGACAGGCGTCCGCCTGGCAGGGGACACCACGCGGCATTACTGTGATGGGTCACGCGAACAAGCTCATGGATGGTCCTCTGGTTAGGTCAACAGGTGGCGAGGCCGACGCCGGCGCCCACCACGACAAGTCCTCAAAGCGGCGCGAGCAATACCCGCCCAAAGGCGGATGCACATCGGCCAGATTCAGGATGGTCAGTAGCAGGAACCAGCATCAACACTGACAGGCGAGGTCCTTGAAAACCGCCCAACTACACACCCTGACTGCAGGTAGTGATGGGGCAGGATCCGCCGTTGGAGTTTCCGGCAGATACTCCGTGAACCCCTTCGGCAAACCCGGCCCAATTCAGTCCGTCGTGTGGGGCGCATACTGGGGGTAAGAGGGTGATTGCCATGCGAACGGCTTCCACGAAGACTCCCACGATTATGGTGACGGTGGCGGTTCTGGCTGCCGGACTGATCGCAGTCACACCAGCATCAGCGGCCAGCGAAACGCGCAAAGATCCACTGGAGCAGGCGTTGCCGACCCAGAAGGAGGTTCGCGCCATAACGGGTCGCAAGTACCGCAGCGTCGGGTATGGGCCGTTCAATGAACGTGCCACTGGGTTGTGTCTCAAGCGAAATCTACTCCGGCCTGTCTACTACCCCAATCCCAAACATGGTTTCGTGCACCGGCTGGCGTGGCGACCGAACTCGCGGTCGAGTCCGAATGCTCAGACCTCGGCTGTGAACGACGCGGGCAGTGTGAAGAAAGCCAAGCGGTCCATGAAGCGGGTCAAACAGATCCTCAAAGACAAGGACAAATGCTTCGGCAAGATCAGCGAACCGCTCGTAGTTCGGCAACGTTTTCGCGATACTGACCCAGGCTTCCAGATGACCATCACCATCCACCAGGCCGGTAGGAAGAACCGAGAACGGACCACGTATCACCGGACGGGCTCGGTTGTGGTCATGCAGACCGTATCCAAGTGGGGACACAGCGACAAGAAATGGCAACGTGAAGCCAAGAGCGCCCGCCAACTGGCCAAACTCACGTCGGCAAAACTGAAAGGGAGATGTTCCTGACCAGATCACTCTCGAGGAACGGCTAGGGAACGCTCGCAGAAACCTGACCCTTCTGATACTCAAGCGTCTGCATCGAACCGTCCCAGCGGCGGTGACAACCCTAGGCTTGCTGGTAAGGCATCGAGTGGGGTGTCGTTCACCAAACGAGCTAGATCGACACAACCACCGCCAACGGACGATTGATGTTCCTCCTATTCGGGGTTTGCTTAGTATCCGCCGTTGGATTTGCGGCCATCACTACCAGAACCCCTTGATGCAGTGGTCTGAACAGCCAATCTCAGCCGGGCTCTGGTCTTGGATTGTGACTGTCCGTGTGGCCCCCTGAGAAACCGATCCACAACTATTGACTATTGCCCGCGCTGCTCGGCTGCGCGGGTGCAGTGTCTTGGGAGCGCGGCACTCTCTGAGAACTCCAGAGGAGAAACGCGACCAACAATGCGGGCGCCGAGTAGATGATCACGGTGAAACCGGCTTCCACGCCGAAGTCAGGGTCACTAGCGAAACTGAAGGGGATCAGCGCTAAGACCGGCAAGGAGACGGCGGCGACTGCGACCACGAGGGCCGCTCGTACCGGTCGCCACCACGCAGTCAAGAAAGCTAGCAGCAGGAACGAAAACCCGCCCAACCCGTAGAGGGCATTGGCGAGTTCCAACGCCTCTCCATCCGGCGCAGCTGCACTCATGTTGAGTTCGCGGAGACCTGCGACCCTGGCATATAGCTTCGTTGACGGGATCAACCCAATTCCCAAGATGATCATTGCAGCCAGCCAGCGAGCTTTGGCGCCGGAGTAGAGATCTTGCCATCGAAACAGGGGTGTTCGATGGACCCAAATATCTGCCAGCTGGACACCAGCGAGGATTAGGAGGACAACGCATCCCCCGATAACAATGAAATCCATGACCGAGGCACTCGTTGTCTCCATGACAGGTCACCCCTCGCTCCTCATTATACGACTCGTGGCTGCCTCGGGAGTGGTCAGAGCATGCCAACTGGAAGGGAGTAACGCCAGCATGTCGCGCGCGGGCATAGTCAAGGCCTTGGGGGTCTGTCTGGCTGGGCCTGCTGGCAACTAACGTGTCAGTGCGCCGCGATGGCACCGCGGTGGAAAGGTCGTCCATAGTCGTTGGATTTTCGGCCACTACTACAGCCAGCGTCTTGGATCCACCCTTGGACATGGCGACGGTTGTTTCGATTCCGTAGTCCTATCTCGGGAAGCTGGAGTCGATCGTGACGGGCTTCTCCCACTCATCAACGGACTGGGCGCTACCACCCGTTGCCGAGACGAGTCCGAGGGTGAGTGCGGTGATCGCAAGCAAGCTGTCAGCCCGACCTCACCGTCAGGCTGGTCAGTTCGACGCTGAACCCGTCGTCCTCCGCCGAGGCTCCGTAGCCGGCGTCGCGCGGCTGGTATCTCTCCCCACCGAAGAAGGCAACCTTCTCCGAGCCGCCGGCCGCAACCGTGATCATAGAAGCCCCGGTGCTGTCGTAGTTGTCGAGGTGGAGTGTCATCTCAGA
>JAHZKU010000054.1 GCA_022600255.1 Actinomycetes bacterium
CTCCATGTCCCATGAACCAGAGTTGGCAACGGCCATCGTGACCCTGACCCAACTCGCCGATAGCAACGAAGCGGCAAGCCCCAGCGGCAACCAGAAAGGCAGAACCAGTCGCCGCGAGACCCCAATCAGGCCACGAACCTCATGAACCCCGTCGTTTCCAGCCCCGCAACATCGCCCACCAACCCGGAGCCTGGACTGCTGCGAGCACCGATGCCCGGGGTCGTGGTGGCGCTACACACCAGAGTCGGGTCCACCGTTGCAGCCGGTGACCCGGTCGCCACGATCGAAACGATGAAAATTGAGGGGGTCATTCGGGCTGCTACGGCCGGCCGCCTCATTCAGCTCCCGGCCGTGGGAGACGTCGTCACCTCCGGTGAGATTGTTGCGCGGCTGACGGTGGGCACGCGCTATCGACCAGAACCGGTCCCAGACGTGGTTCGAACCGCGATCTCGACCAATCCACCGGGTCGGTTTCGGGAACTCGATCTCAATGCACGGGGCAAGCTGGTCCGGGTGCGTCGAACGATCGGCACACAAGACTGCGGAATTGTGGTCGGGCTGATGCACCACAACTTCGCGGGACAGCCCCGCCCTGCCAAGCGCATCTGGTTGGCCGGTGACCCCCAGCGACAGCTAGGGGCGGTGGCTGAGCCGGAATGCCGCAGAATCATTGCGGCTTTCGACTACGCCGAGCAGCGCGGTTTGCCGGTTGAGTGGGTGGCCGTGTCAAGCGGTGCACGAATCTCGATGACAAGCGGCACCGAGAACATGGACTGGTGCGCGGCCGTGGTCCGTCGAATCCTAGAGTTCACCCAGCGCGGCGGCCAGGTTGTTGTGATCGTGGCTGGCATCAATGTCGGCGCCCAGTCCTACTGGAACTCGGTCGCCACGATGCTGGGTCACTGCGCCGGAATGCTGGTCATGATCGAAGGAACGGCCATGGTGCTCACCGGACCCAAAGCGCTGGCCCGTTCTGGTGGGGTCGCCGCCCGAACAGAGACTGAGCTTGGCGGGTATCCGGCGGTGATGGGACCCAATGGACAAGCGCATCATCACGCGCCCGATCTGGCCTCCGCCTACCGCACCGTTCTCACCCACTACCGGCTGTGCGGACCGCAGGCCTGCGCTTCGCTGACACAGGATCCGATGAGTCGGGACGTGTGTCGCAGTCCCTTCCCCGTTGCGGACAACGTCGACCGCGTGGGTCAGATTCTGCGGGCCCAAGACAACCCCAATCGCAAGATGCCCTACAGTGTGCGGCCCGTCATGGCCGCACTGCGCGACACTGATGGTGCCAAGCTAGAGCGTTGGTCCGACCACGCCGGGGCGCACGGAGCGGTCGTGTGGGATACCACCATCGGAGGGCGGGCCGTGTCACTGATTGGCATCGAGTCCCAACCCCAACCAAACCCCTCTCAAGACGGACCGGAGCACTGGGCGGGCGCCACGTTATACCCTCAGGCTGCCAAAAAGATCTCCCGTGCATTGAACGCGGCCAGCGGTCGCCGACCCGTCGTGGTCCTGGCCAATCTGGCAGGCTTTGACGGCAGCGAGTGGTCGCTGCGCAACAACCAACTGCAGTGGGGGGCGGAGATCGCTCGGAGTGTCGTGAACTTCCAGGGGCGCATCGTGGTTGTCATCACCGGGAGATTCCACGGCGGTGCCTACGTTGTGTTTAACAAGGCCCTTAACGCAGGACTGCGCATGCTGGCAGTCGAAGGCAGCAAGGTGTCAGTGATCGGGGGTTCTGCTGCGGCGGAAGTGGTGCTGACCGAGGCGGTCCGAGACCAGGCGACAACCTACCTCAGTCGTGATCCCGAGCTTTCAAGCAGTGAGGCGCAACGACGAGCCCAACAAAGCGTGGCCGCGGATTTCGACGCAACGCACAGTGTGGGGCGCGCTTTTGAGATGGGTTCAGTTGATCAGGTCATCCCACCTGAACGGCTGCGACCAGCCGTCATCGCTGAACTCACGGCCTCGCTCACCGATCCAACGACACAGCCCGCAGATAGGCACGCACAACACGTTTAGCCTCGAGCATGACTTCGTCGCTTGGCTCGGGACCGCGAAATGCCAGCAACAAGATCGATTGCACGGCCTCCACCAGCACCTCCGCTGAAACCTCCAAACGGTGAGGGGACAGAGCCGGGTTCATCAAACCCAGCAATGGCGCCAGCAACAGCGCCACTCGGCGAGACTGCTCCGCTGCCATCGAGCGCGTTGCTGCTGTGGATTTCATCGCCAGCCAGACCGCTGAGCGAGAAGGGTCCAACACCCACCGCTCCAGCACCAAAGCAAAGAGGTCATCCACGACCAAACGCCAGTCCTCGAAGGCAATCTCACTAGCCGCATCGATCAGGATCTGCGTAAGCGCCTGTGTGTCGACCTCAGACAATTCAGCGACAATGGCAAGCTTGTTGGGGAAGAACTGATACACCGAGCCGACCGGAATTCCGGCGCGCTCGGCCACATCTTCCACGACAAATCCTTCGATACCTCGCTCGCGGAGCAGTTCTCGCGACGCCTGCAGAATCCCCTCGAAACGGACCTTGCCGCGGCGCTGGACAGGCCGGTGGCGCAACCGCAACGGCGCAGGACGGTCCGCGTCGATCACCGTGGCAACCGTCGCATCTGTCATGGCCGATTCCGTCCTAGCTGATCATGGCTGGTCACCCAGTCGCCCGCCAACACCGCACCCGCCAGGGACACATCTCCTGCCAAGACGGTGGCCGCGCAGATTTCAGCGAACTTGCGCGCCTTTCCTGCGCCATAACACCCCAGCAGTTCCAAGCATTCCCGCTGCGTCGCCAACCCAGTGCCGCCGCCATAGGTGCCAACGATCAGCGCAGGCAGAGTCACTGACCAATAGAAGTCACCAGCGTCCGTGATCTGGGCGTATGAGTAGC
Organism: Actinomycetes bacterium; assembly: GCA_022600255.1. Lineage (GTDB taxonomy): Bacteria > Actinomycetota > Actinomycetes > S36-B12 > JAHZKU01. Next base: position 2,907 of record JAHZKU010000054.1, read on the forward strand.
CAGCGTGGGACTCGGCCACGTTGGCGGCGTCTTGGCCTGTGGCAATGAAGAGCGCCGCCAACCCATTGGCGGCGTGGGCGCCCTGGTACGCGACACCAGACATGATCGACCCCAGCAGATGTACCTGACGCGCTTTGATGAGCTGCTCCGGGCGGACACCCAACCGGTTCTGCAGCACATCAGCGGACAAGATCACTTCGGCGATGACCCGACGGCCGCGTGTCAGTAGCGAGTTCGCGTAGGAGTGCTTCTTGTCTGTATCCATGGATCCTGACAAGAGGTACCGCACAGTCTTGGGGTAGAGATCCTTCAGAGCTTCGCAGGCCACGTATGTTGCTTTCCCTGTCATGTTTTGCCCCGCCGCGTCGCCGGTGGTGAAGTTGAAGCGGGTGTACAGGTTGGGTCCGGCGGGGAACTGTTGAATCTCGATGAGCTTGCCCACTGACGTAGAGGTCTCCGCTGCTGCTTTCACCAAATCGAAATTCTGAGACAACCAGTCACTGAAATCCCGCGCTTGCCGGGCATCCTCGAACAGAAATACGGGCGCCCGTTGCATCGCCTCCTTCACAACCGTCGTCTTCACACCACCGGACTCGGAGATCACGCGGGACCCGCGACTGTAGCTGGCCACGAGTGTGCCCTCTGTGGTCGCCATCGGGATATAGAAGTCGCCGGCGGCAGCTTCCCCATTGATCCGCAAGGGGCCAGCCAATCCGATGGGGACCTGGGCGACCCCGATGAAATTCTCGACGTTGCCAGGCAGCGATTGTGGTGACAGCGAATAGGTGGCCACATTGGTAAGGTCCGCGCCAGCCTGCTCCTTGAGAAACCGCCGACGGGTCTGTGCCATGTCCTCGGTGTAGTCGGCCTGAGCATCACGCGGGATTCGAACGCGCGCGTCACGCGCCTCATCGCTTGCCATCGCACTCCTTTCACGTTTCGAGTCTGCCCGATCGGTCACTGGGGACGGACCGAACCGGAGCGCCGATCCAGCAGCATCCAACAGACCTAGCTCCGGTGGTCCAGCTCGGTTGCCAGGCCAGACCTTTTATGAAGTCGATCTCATGTTCTCACAGTGGCGGGCCCGCAGCGGTACCTCATCCGAATCCAGCCGCGGCTCGCGCCCCGTGACGGTCTGGCCGAGGCAAACCCGAGGCGCAACACGCTCTGCTGACTGGGCTGGATTCCGCGCTGGTCCGAGGGGTGAGTTCTTCCCCCGCACCTGTGCATGTTTCCTAGGAGACGCAACTGCGCAGGGCCGGGGCGGTGTTGCTGCCCGAAACCCCGCCGCGAGGCCGGGCCAAGTCTCGGCCTGCCTGGTCCGGTGCCACTGATTCCAAGCCGTTCCGCTGCGTCCTGGCTAGTTTCAGGCCAGCGCCCGCCACGGAAATGGACCGGGAACCCCGCAGCCGTAGCCAGGCAATCCCCGTCGCGCTGCAATACCGTGGCAGGAGGAATCGGCTAGCACCAGTACCTTGGATTGGGGTTCAGATGGATCACGAACCGCAAGTCGATGAACTGACCGCAGGGACCGCGGTGGTCGCAAACCATGAGCGCATCATGGCGTCCGTGCGAAATCTTGCCATCGGATCAGGGCTGCTGTTCGCCTTCTTGCTCGCCGCGCCGCTGTCCTCGGCGGCCGACAACCTCCTCGTTAGCGGGCGGATCGACTACGCCGTCTCATTCTTCGCTGCGGCGCTGAGTTTGATACTGGTGTTGGCGCCGTCCATCTATCCACTAGCCCAGTGGAGTCAACGGGGGTGGTCGTGGCATACCGAACAGGAGATGAAGTGGTCGGCTCGTAGCGTCCTCGCCGGAATGGGCTTTCTGGGTGTTGCGATGGCCGGCTCCTGCTTTTTGGTCACAGACCTGATCCTGGGCGGAGCTGCGGCTTGGGTCGCCACGGCCGGCGTGGCCCTAACCGCGATCTTGGCTTGGTTCGCCCCGATGCGTGCCGCGCTGATGGCCCGCAACCGCGGGCCAAGAACGAAATCACAGCGCGCGCACCCGAAGACGCGCGACTAGTACCTCAGTTCTTGAGAGGCAGCCCCGGCCGTCGTCGCTCGAGCGTCCCAGCCCGTGAGTGTCGTGCCAGACACGTAAGAATGGCCGAGTCAGCGGTAGGAGCGCCAATCCGGCGCAGTGCTTTCCTCCGGGTGCTGTCATCGGTCGCGCCCGCTCTTCGATACCAGCAATCCAACAGGGATACTTGCCGCCTGCCTCCGGTCACCGCGCACCGGCTAACGAAGGCAACCAGGTTGCATCGCAGCTTAGGCTGACGAGATGGACAAGAATCAGATTGGCTGGGCGGCGGCCGGTGTCGGCGCGGCCACTGCGGTCGCGGTAGACGCTCGGCGTCGACAGCTCCACCGCGCCCAACTGACCCCCTTTGACAAGAATCTGCGCGCAGATGTTGAGACGCAGCAATGGTTCGCCCCGACGCGCGACGGCGGCAGGTTAAGCCTGAGCCAGGCGGTGATCCCGCTGGACCCACGGTGGCGCTGCCCCACTGCTACACCGGGAGTCAGCAGGTTTGGACACCGGTGACCCGGCGACTCGTGGCCGCGGGTTGTCGGGTGATCCGCTACGATCAGCGCGGTCACGGTCGCTCTACCGCGGGATCGGATGGCTACACCCTGGCCGCTCTCGGGGACGACCTCGCGGTGGTGCTCGCCGCCACACACACCCGAAATGCCGTCCTAGCCGGCCACTCGATGGGCGGGATGACGATTCAGTCCTATGCCGCTCAGCATCTGGCGGACCTACACGACCGGGCCAAGGCGGTTGTGCTGGTGGATACCGCGGCCTACGGCCTGGGCGCGGGCGGCGAACTGACTCCCCGGATCGCCGAGGGCGATTTCGCGCAGCGGTGGGCGGCGAACGTCACTTATGGCGGGACGTTTGTGCGCGGGACGTTCGGAACATGGGCTTATCGGGAGCACCTGCGGCTCGTTGCCGACGACTACGTGAATACGCCACCGGATGTTCGCGGAGCGTTCGCGAAGCAGTTCCCCAAGATGGACTACCGCAAAACGCTGACGCAGATTCAGACGCCGACCGCGATATTGGCCGGTTCACTGGATACGCTCACGCCTACCCGATTGTCGAAACTGATGCATGCCAAACTTCCCAACAGCACGCTACACATCCTGCCCCACAAGGGGCATATGACGCCGCTGGAAGCCCCCGAAGTGATCGCATCGACCATCCTGTCGCGAACGACCCTGCAGTAGTGGATTCGGGTCAAGCAGCGGGTTTCGTGTCCCATCACGATGCC
>JAHZKU010000055.1 GCA_022600255.1 Actinomycetes bacterium
CTCTTGATCCGGTCGCGGTCAAGGTCATCCAGCCAAATCGAGACTCCAGCGTCTGCCAAGGCCTTCAAACGTGCGTTCATTGTGCAACTCCTGCGGGTAGTGAACTCACGGTGCGAGTTCGACGATCTTGTTCGCGAGGTTATCGGCTAGGGCTCAGCTATGCCTGACCAAAGCCCCATTCAGCACAAACAATTCACCTCAAATGGGCGAGCTTTCTGCGCGCCGTTCAGCCCTTGGCGTTTTCGATGGATTCCATGGCGGCCGCCGTGACATGTTCGGCCGTAAATCCGTACTTTTTCATCAAATAGGAGCCATCGGCGGACTCGCCGAAGTGGTCGATCCCGATTGGCACGCCAGCATCCCCGATGTACTTCCACCAACCCACGGTGGCTCCTGCCTCCACAGAAACACGGGCTTTGACCGACGGTGGGAGGACCTCGTCCTTGTATGCCTGTTCTTGTTCTTCGAACCATTCCAGGCACGGCATCGAGACCACGCGGGCGTTGATCCCGTCGCCAGCGAGTTGTTCTTGCGCCGTCATGGCCAAGCCGACCTCAGTACCCGTGGCTAGGAGCAAGACATCCGGCTGGCCACCGGCGGCCTCGGACAGGATGTAGGCACCTCGCGCAGCCTCATCCGCGCTTGCGAACTTCTCACGATCGATGACAGGGGTGCCCTGCCGACTGAGCGCCAGACCTGTGGGGGTGCCGCGCTCCAGCGCGATCTTCCACACGGCCGCGGTCTCCGTGGCATCAGCCGGGCGGGCCATGTTGAACTGCGGCATGGCGCGGAACGCCCAGAGTTGGGCGATTGGCTGGTGCGTCGGGCCATCTTCGCCAACGCCAAGCGAGTCATGGGTCCAGACAAAAATCACGCGTGCTTCCATCAGCGCTGAGAGTCGCACCGCACCACGCATGTAGTCAGAAAACACGAAGAACGTGCCTCCGAAAGGCTTCAATAGACCGTCAAGAGACAGCCCGTTCACGATGGCACCCATCGCGTGTTCGCGGATTCCGAAGTGCAGGACGCGTCCGTGGGGTGAGTGGGGTCCGGCGAAGGGAGAATCGGACTTCACCTTGATATTGCTCGGCAGGAACGACGGGGCGCCCTCGATCGTGGTCAAGTTGCTGCCCGCTAGATCGGCTGACCCACCGAGGAATTCCGGGACTGCCGCAGCAATGGCCTGGATCGCCGCGTGGGAGGCCTTGCGGGTAGCGATGCTGGCACCAACTTCGAACTCGGGCAGATCAATCTCCGGCAGGACGCCGCTTTGAATCCGATCGAGGAGTGCCGCCTTGTCAGGGTTGGCTTCCCGCCAGGCGGCAAAGGTGACGTTCCACTGCTCGTGTAGTGCGATCCCGCGATCCCGCACGCGACGGGCATGGGTCAGCACCTCCTGGGTGACCGGGAAGTCCACATCAGGGTCGAACCCCAGCACTTCCTTGACCTTGGCGACCTCATCGGCGCCTAACGCTGCGCCGTGTGCCTTGCCAGTGTTCTGCAGGTCTGGGGCAGGCCACCCGATGATCGTGCGTAGTTGGATGAAAGAGGGCTTGTCGTGGACGTTGCGAGCTTCCTCAAGCGCGTCGGCCAACGCCTGGACATTGACGCTGCCGTCACGATTCATGTCTACCTTCTGGGTGTGCCAACCGTACGCCTTGTAACGCTCAACAACGTTCTCGTTAAAGGCAATCGCGGTGTCATCCTCGATCGAGATGTGGTTGTCGTCCCAGATCACGGTCATGTTGCCCAGCTCCTGGACACCGGCCAGAGACGACGCCTCAGAAGTGATGCCCTCTTCGAGGTCACCGTCGCCGCAGAACACGTAGACATGGTGATCAAACGGGCTCTCGCCGGGGGCAGCATCGGGATCAAACAGACCGCGTTCGTACCGCTGTGCGTAGGCCATGCCGACTGCGGTACTGAGCCCTTGGCCCAGGGGTCCGGTTGTGGTCTCCACTCCCTTGGTGTGGCCAAACTCTGGGTGCCCGGGCGTCAAGCTGCCGGCCTTACGGAAGTTCTCGAGATCGGACAGTTCTAGACCGTAGCCGGAGAAGAAGAGCTCGGTGTACAAGGTGAGACTAGAATGCCCATTGGAGAGAACGAAGCGATCCCGGCCAAGCCAGTTGGGATCTGAGGGATCATGGCGCAGGAACTTCTGGAACAGCAGATATGCGGCGGGGGCCAAGCTCATGGCAGTCCCGGGGTGACCATTACCAGTCCGTTGGACCGCATCCGCGGCCAGAATTCGCGCAGTGTCTACGGCGCGGTCATCCAACTCGGTCCACTCGATATTGCTCACAGGTCTGGTCCTTCCACAGTCGCGGCATGTTGATCTCATCGGCAGCCTATCGTCGGACATGCCGGATGGCTTGCTACGCAGGGGATTGGTCGCTTGTAGACTTGAAAGGGTGCAGATTGGCATAGCTGGCCCAAGGTAAACTCCTCGGAGAGGCTGGTCTTCACGGGTTGGCGGAGGTCCAGAGACGGCCTTTTGAGAGACGGTGTTTGAGTAGACGGTGCTGGATCAGGCACCGTTCAACTGGCAGATCGACACCATCGCGTGGGATCGACAGTGTGTGTTGGATGATAGACAGGCAGTGAGCCGCGACGGCGGCGCTAAGGCTGAATACACGGAATCACCAGATTTCGGATCGCGGATCGGAGTATTGGGTGACAGCAACCGACCCTAGGGACAAACTCTCATTCGCGCACGGCCAGGCGAGCCCGGTTGCCGGTGAGTCTGAGTTGTCCGTGACCTACTCCAGGTTCGACGACATCAAAGCGTACGTCGCGTTGACGAAGCCCCGCATCATTGAGTTGCTGTTGGTGACCACTGTCCCCACGATGTTCTTGGCCGCCGGTGGGCTGCCGCAGTTCTCGATTGCGTTGGCGACCTTAGTTGGCGGGGCGTTGGCTGCAGCTGGGGCCAATACCCTGAATTGTTACGTGGACCGCGACATTGATGCGGTGATGGCGCGCACAGAGAATCGGCCCTTGGTGACTGGACGCATTCCAGCCCGGAACGCGCTGGTCTTTGGAATCGGCCTTTCGTTGCTATCCGTGCTTGTGCTCGCAGTTTTCACGAACCTGTTCGCTGCTCTCTTGGGGGCCGCCGCGATTCTCATGTATGTCGTTGGCTACACCATGATCCTCAAGCGGCGCACCAGCCAGAATATTGTGTGGGGCGGCGCGGCTGGTTGTATGCCGGTTCTGATCGCCTGGGCGGCCGTCACCGGAGGCCTGACATGGGCTCCGGTTGTTCTCTTCCTGATTGTGTTCTTCTGGACGCCGCCGCATTACTGGCCACTGTCTTTGCGTTACAAGGACGACTACGCCGCAGCCGGGGTACCGATGCTGCCGGTCGTTGCCGAGCCCCAATCGGTCGTCGTGAAGATCATCCGTTACTCCTGGGCCATGGTGTTAACCTCGCTGGTGCTCATTGTGGCAGGCCCAATGGGGTGGTTCTACAGCATCGTCGCCATCGTTCTGGGCGTCTTGTTCATGTACGAGGCCTTCGCCTTGCGTGGTCGCGTCCGCAAGAAGGCGCAGGACCTGATGCCGATGCGGCTATTCCACGGGTCCATCACCTACTTGGCTCTTCTGTTCCTCGCCGTCGCGGTGGATCCCTTCCTATAGGGCTGCTTCTGCTGACGCTCGGTTGGGAGCGTGGGCGGCACTGGAATCCGACATTTGGGGCGGATCGGCACTCAACGGGTGAGTGCGATAGAACATCGGGTTCGAAAGGGCCTAACAACCGCTGGTCCTCTCGCCATTCTCGGCCCGAAATAGCAAGATGGGAGCAGCGCCGGGTTTCGCGTCATGGGTCATCAATCGGTCCGCGACCAGTCTTGCTTGGTGCTGCTTTGAGTGGGGGAGGAGGCCAGCGCGATGATTGGTCAGCCTGGCTCGCCGACTCCGGAGTCATCGACAGCCGGCACGCCTTTGCCGACCGGAACACCGTGGCCGCCTCGCGCCATCACGGCCTTGGGAACTGCCTTGGGTGCTCACGTGGTTCTGCTGACGCCGCAGCAGTTCGTTGCAGATTGTGACACGGGCTTCCCACAACGATTGGGCTTGGAGCGCACGGATGTGGTGGGACATCGAATTTCGGATTTTGTCCTTGTACCACCGGACGTGTCCAGCGTCGGAACCACCAACGCGCAGACTCTGCTCCGGGTTGGTGATCAGGAGATCGCGGTCAGTGTCACCAGCCAGGTGTTCCTAGAGGCGCTGCCATCCGATTCTGACGATCTGTCCGGCCCCGACGAGTCCGTGATGCTGATTCGTCTCTTGTCTGAGACGCAGGATCCTGAGTCGGTAGTGGCCGACTTCTACTCAAGGATGCGGGATGTGCCGGCGCGGGACTGGCCCGTTGAGGTTTCTCGCAATCTTGCCGCGGTGTTCGGCACGCGGTGGGCGATGATCGGGCGGGCGAACGCAAACCTGACCGGCGTTGATGTGCCCGCTCTGATCGATGGGGAATCCGTATCGGAAGCGTTCACCTACGAGTTGGTGAACTCGCCCTGCGAGCTGTTGCCAAGTACTCGTTTTCTGATCGTCAAGGAGGGGGTTGCGCAGGCGTATCCTGCCGACGGATTCCTAGCCGACAACGAGGTCGTGGGCTATTTGGGAGCCACCTTCTCCGAACCTCTCGGGGGGTGGGCCGGGTTGGCCGTGTTGATGCACGATGCTCCACTCACACTCGAGCCCTATCAGCAAGCGGGCTTCCGCATCCTAACGGAACGCATCGGGTCCGAGTTTGCCCGACGCCAGTCGCACCAACTGGCGCTCGAAGCCAACCTACGGCTGGCCAAAGCCACCGAAGTGGACCCGCTAACACAGATGCTAAACCGCCGATCCTTCCAGGCCGCGGTGGAGCAGCAGTTGGCTAACGCTGGGGCGACAGGATTCGATGATCTGGTCTTGGTGCACGTGGACCTCGACGCTTTCGGTCACGTCAACGATCAGCATGGCCATGCCGCGGGAGATCGAGCCCTAGCCGAAGCGGGCCGGCGGATTACGCAGAGCCTCGGGCCCGACGAGATGGCCGGTCGCATTGCTGGCGACCGGTTTTCGTTGTGGTTGACCGCTATCGACGCCGAGTCTGCACTCCGCCGGACTGCCGCACTGCTAGACGCACTGAGCGTTCCAATCCCTGTCTCGAACGGGGAAGTGCTGTTGCAGGCGTCAGCCGGACTCGCCGTAGCGCCTAGCAACGGCGACTATGACGGCTTGGCTCGAGAAGCCAACGTCGCACTTGCGTCGGCCAAGAATCGCGGCGGTGGACACAGCGTTCTGTATTCCACTGCGCTGGAACTGCGCAATCCCGCCAGCCTTGATGAAGCCTTGCGGGACGACATCAGTCGTGGCATGCAAACCGATGAGTTCCTGCTTCATTACCAGCCCATTGTCGACTTCGAGACGATGTCGCCGGTTGCGTACGAAAGCTTGGTGCGGTGGCGGCACCGGAGCCAAGGCATCATCTCCCCGCAGCGCTTCCTGCCGACCGCTGAGCGGACGGGACAGATCATTCCCTTGGGGTATCAGTTGTTCGAGATCGCAGCTCGACAGGCCGTGGCCTGGCAGCGCGCGGGGTTGTCCAGCCGAGGCGGATCGGTGGGGGCGAACCTTTCCCGGCGGCAGTTCCACGCAGTTGACCTGATCGATCGGCTGAAATCGATCATGGCGCGTACCGGCGCCGACCCCCATCGTCTAGTCATCGAAGTCACCGAGACCACCATCTTTGATGATGAGAACCAAGCTGCTCGGATCTTGCGCCAGATGAAGGATCTTGGGTTCCGCATCGCGTTGGATGATTTTGGGGTGGGGCAGTCCTCTCTGAGTGCGTTGCACGCCCTGCCCATCGACATCGTGAAGATCGATCGGTCCTTCGTCGCGAATCTGGCCGGTAACTCCTACAGCCCGACCCACGTGATTGTGACCGCGATGGTGGACTTGGCCTTGAAGTTGGGGCTGAGTCCGGTCGCCGAGGGAATCGAGACCCAAGATCAACTCGATTTCTTGGTAGAACTGGGGTGCCGCCGCGGCCAAGGCTACTTTCTGGGTGGTCCTCAGCCGCCGGGCATTGCGCGCTTCGCAGGGCAGATGCCCAGTCAACGCAGGGTCCAGGGTCCGTTTAGGTCGCTACAGTCGGGGTACACCTCGGGAGAGTAAACCTTGCAGTCGACCAAACAGGAGATGTCATGGGTGCTAGCGAAAAAACCAGGAACGTCAGCGACCAGTTCAAGGGTCGTGCGAAAGAAGTGGCCGGTGCAGTCACTGGCAACTCAGATTTGAAGCTTCGTGGTCGCGCCGAACAGGCGAGTGCGTCGCTGCGGCAGTCTTTTGAAAAGCTCAAGGATGCCATCAAGCTGTAGCTGAGAAGTCAGGTACTACTCGCGCCTAGCGGCCGCAACACTGACCGGCTCGTACTTGTCAGCCCACTGCCTGCGATTCCCGCGGTTGGTCATGGCCAGCCGCAGTCGCAGGGTCGCCACCCAAACCAGGCAGGCGAGCAACATGTGTGTGGCCACAAAGGCCCAGGGAAGTCCGGCAAAGAGCTGCAAATACCCGACGAGACCGTTCACGGCCACCACGCCGAAGAGAATCCAGCCGGCCCGTTGGACCGTGGCGTTCGCGCCGAGAACCCGCACCAGCAGCAGCATTCCGATGATCAGTCCGACAAATAGCAGGACCGCATCGGCGTGCAGCCAGGCGACTAGCCGCTGATCGAAGCCGAACCGGTGGGTGACATCGGCATCGCCGGAGTTGGGTCCGCTCCCGGTGACGATAGTGCCTAGAACGATCACGACCGCTGCGACCCCGACCAACGCATTAGCGAGCCAACGCACCTCGGCCCGAACCCCGTATTGGACGGGTCGGTCAGCCGGGCACTGCGCGCGGTCAACCAGCACAACACAGGCGCCGATCAGGACAATCGATAACAGGAAGTGCCCAGCCACGATTGCCGGATGTAGCCCCGTCAAGACGGTGATGCCGCCCAAAACTGCCTGCACTACTGTGCCAGCCAGTGGAATGGCAGCCAGCAGCGTGATCGGTCGGCGCGGCTGTGCTCCGCTCTTACGGACTTTGCGTGCCCACGCCACAGCACCCACAATGGCAGCGATCGCTAGGGCCGCAAGGACGAATGTCAACAACCGGTTTCCGAACTCGATCATTTTGTGCCAACTCTCCTCCTGTCGAGAAGTTGGTACTAGGGAACCGTCGACGCACTCGGGCCAGGTCGGGCAGCCCAAACCGGATCCGGTCAATCGGACCAACCCACCGGTGACGACAATCCCGATCTGGGCTACCAGATTGGCGCGGAAGACGTTCAAGAGCCATCTGGGAGCAACCCCCGCGCGGGGAGCAGTCTGGGAAGACGCGTCTGTCAGATCCAGGGAGTTCGTCACGTCCCCAGAATACGATCCGGGGTAACAATCCCCGAATTCGGCGCGGCGTGTTTTGGGGGGCGGTGCGGACTCAGGACAGGAGTTGGCCTGCGAGGGTCTCGCGGACCGAGTCTCCTAGCCCAAGACCTGAAGCCAGGTAGTCGTCAATATTGCCGTACCGGCTGTGCATCTCGTCTAGGGCCGCTGCCAAATATTCAGGGAAGACGCCGATGGCGACCCGCATGGTTTCGACGTCGCCACCCTTGGCCGCGAACTGCTCGCGGTACGGGGCAAACATATCCCAGACCGGCGCCTCGGACGCCAAGTAGTCGGCCATCACGTCATCTTCTGAGACGCCAACAGCCAGCAGCGCCAGCGCAACCAACCAACCGGTGCGGTCCTTGCCCGCGGTGCAATGGACCAGAACGGGAACGTCGCGGCCGCTGGCGAGGTTGGTGAGCAGGCTGCGAGAAGCGGTTTGGGCGCTGCCGAGCGAAACAAATGAGCGGTAGCCGGCCTCGAAGGTCTCTTTCAGTTGCTGGGTGGACAAGTGCTCTCGGTCCCCATCGGCAGCGAGTCGTGCAATCCGGCCCAGCGACGCCGGCCCGGAGCCGGGATCATCGGCCAGAACGTCGGCCACCACCAGCTGCGCGTCTACTGGCAGTTCATCGGGCCGCGCCGTCCGCTCGGGTTCGGTGCGCAGATCGTAGACATGACTGATACCTAGGTCCCGCACCGCGTCAGTAGCTAGCGGGCCGAGTACGGCGGCGGAACGGTAGAGCCGCCCCGAACGGGTGGCACGGCCATGACTGGTGCTCAACCCGCCTAAGTCCCGGCCATTAGGCAAGTTGGTGATACTCACGGGGCTCTCATCTCGCCGGGGGTGTTGTTTCGGTGAGCGGTGCGCTCACGAAGTCCACTTGAAGGTTCTTCGTACAGCGATACTGCCCGCGGCGGTCCACGCGAGTAACACGAGGGTGGGTCCGATCAGGGAGACGTCGTAATTGCCGAGTGTTCCGCGCAGGCCATCGGCCAAGGCCCCGCTGGGTAGGAGTCGCGCGATCAGACCGAGAGGCCCGGGCAGGTCGTCGGGGGGAATCAGGATGCCGCCGCCGAGGAGCAGGAGCAGGTAGATGGCATTGGCGGCGGCTAGCGTGATTTCTGCACGTAATACGCCAGCAAGCGCCAGTCCTAAGCTGGTGAAGGCCGCGGTGCCCAGGGCGATGAACACGACCGCCAATGGCCAAGGCCCTGACGCGCGCCAGCCGAGTAAAAGTCCGATGAGCAGAATGACTCCGACTTGCCCCACTTGGATTGCGAACACGGCCATCACCTTGGCCGATAAGAGTCCGGTTCGGGAAAGCGGGGTTGTTCCCAGGAACTTGATCGCCTCGCTCCTACGATCAAACCCAGTCGCGATGGCTTGTGCCGTAAAGGCCGATGACATGATCGCCAATGCCAAGATCGCGGGAACCAGCAGGTCAACCCGTTCACTGCGCGTCTCACCGCCCAGATTGACGAAGTTGGTCAGGGAGAATCCCACAAGCAGGATCACTGGGATAATCAACGTCAGCAGAATCTGCTCGCCGTTGCCCATCATCAGGCGCAGTTCGATACCGGCTTGGGCGCCCATGACTTGGCGCGGCTTGGCGGGCTTACCAACCGGCGTCAAATCAGTGGCTGTTTTGGGCTTCAGTGGTGCATTCACTGGGTGGTCACCTCCAGGAATACGTCCTCCAAGCTCCGCTGCTCCAGTTGAATGTCCGTGGCAAGGGCTCCTTGATCCGCGCACCAGGACGTCACCGCGGCTATGACCGGCGGGGTCACGGCAGCACCATACAGTTTGTAGCGGCCAGGGGACTGCTCAAGGAGATGGTGACCCGCCGGGAGCGCTGCCATCAGCGGTGCAGGATCCAACCGGGACCGCGCTCGGAACCACAAAGATTGCCGGTCTGCGTCCTGGGTCAGTGCGGCGGTGCTACCGGCGGCAACAGCGCGGCCTTGGGAGATGATCACCACGTGCTCGGCGAGCGCCTCAGCTTCGGCCATCGAGTGGGTGGACAGCAAGATGGTGGTTCCGCTGCCTTGCAGATCCTTGATCAAGTCC
>JAHZKU010000056.1 GCA_022600255.1 Actinomycetes bacterium
GTGAAGATCGCCGACATTTTCGAACTGGTGCTAGGTGATGATGTCGACGTTGAGGTCGTGGCCTACGACGGCAGTAAGACCGGTCGCATGGGCTCAGACGTTCGCCTGGAGATCCGATCCCCGCAAGCGATGGCGGCCATCATCACCTCTCCAGATCAGCTGGGTGTCGCACGTGCATTCGTGAACGGCGATATTGAGGTTGAAGGTGACATCTTCACCGGAATGGAACGCCTAGGTGGCGCCCAGTTCCGCTCTGTCAGCCTGGCGGACAAGGCTCGGGTGGCGAAGGAGTTTGCGCCGCTACTCCTGAAGCGGCCCCCGATTCCGCCCGAAGAGGTGCGACTGTCGGGGCGGCGCCACGGCAAGTCCCGCGATGCTGAGGCGATTAGCCATCACTACGACGTGTCCAACGACTTCTACCGGTTGGTGTTAGGCCCCTCGATGGCTTACACCTGCGCCGTGTATCCCAACGCGGACGCCACCTTGGAGCAGGCGCAGGAGGAGAAGTTCGACCTAGTTTGCCGCAAGTTGGATCTCCAACCTGGCATGCGCTTGCTGGACGTGGGCTGCGGCTGGGGTGGCATGGTGCGCCACGCCACGGAGCACTACGGTGTCAAGGCCATCGGCGTCACCTTGTCCGAGCAGCAGGCCCAGTGGGGGCAGCGTGTGCTGGAGGAACAAGGGCTGGCAGGCCAGAGTGAAGTTCGATTCGGTGACTACCGCGACATCCCCGAAGCTGGCTTCGACCGCGTCTCATCCATCGGCCTGACCGAGCACATCGGGAAAAAGAACTACCCGAGCTACTTCGGATTCCTGCGCTCCAAGTTGCGCGAGGAGGGTCGGCTGCTGAATCACAGCATCACGCGATCTGACACCGGAGACCGGACTCTGACTCGGCGCGGGTTCATCAATCGGTACATCTTCCCGGACGGGGAACTCACCCACGTTGGTGTGTTGGTGGACCAGATGGAGCGCGCCCAACTTGAGGTGCAGCACGAGGAAAACCTGCGCGCGCACTACGCGATGACCCTGCGGGACTGGGGTCAGAACCTGACCGACAACTGGGACGAAGCGGTGGCCGAAGTGGGCCTGCGCAAGGCGCGGGTCTGGCGGCTGTACTTGGCCGCCTCACGCTGGGGGTTCGCGGTGAACCGGATCCAGTTGCATCAGGTGTTGTCCACGCGAACCTCGGCGGACGGAGACTCCGGCATGCCACTACGGCCCACCTGGGGATCCTGATCTGACGGTGGGTCCGGCCCGCCACGGCTAGCCCCTGCGGGCGCGTCGGTTGTGGGGCGCGGCTCGGCACGTCTCAACTCACCTTGGTCCTTCCGCCCGCGGCACTGCGAAACGCAGCCCCTCCGGCGCTGTTTCCACGCCACCTCTTCCGATGAAGTCGAACCTCTGCTTACTCACCGAGCGACGATCCGGATCGCTAGAGTGCTGGTATGTTCGCCTCAAATAGCCGATCCAGGGTCGGGCTTGCCACTGTTGCCGCCTCAGTATTGGCACTAGCTGGCTGCGCCACAACGAACAGCGAAGTGACGATACCCAGCGAAACCTGGTCACCTGAACAGTTCGCGGAGGCCTGGGCTCAGGCAGAAGTTGTGCCCCTACCGACGGCAGAGGGGTTTGCCCAGGACCCCAGATCAGCCTACGACTTCGCGAGAGAGTACGCTCGCGACCTGCCCGGCGCTGGCGACAGGTACGGTTTCAAATTTGGGTGTGGCGAAGCCTCCTTATGCCCGTTCCAGGAGCAGAACCCACTCTTTGGGACGCTGTGGAAGTCCATGCTGAAAGAGCCAGGGGCACAGATTGATCGCCGTGATTTCACAAGGGGATTCGTCGAAGGTGAACTCGCCTTCAGGTTCGCCCAAGATGTCGATTCGCCCCTGCGAAATGTCAAGGCCGTTAGACAGGTGGCGACCGAGGTGGCACCAGCCGTCGAACTGCCGGATTTCCCGTTCGGCGACCGCCCACTCTCCGAAACGCCCAACCTAGACGTAGCGGCGCTCAACGGCATTGCTCGGTCACTCGTTGTCGGCGAGTTCCGACCGACCAAGAACCTCGACGTTGATGACATATCCATGACAGGCTCCCGAAACGGTGCGGAGGTCATCAGCGGGGACGCGAAGGACGTCACGGCTGGGAGTCACTGGCGGGCCCTACAGCTTGCCGTCGAACTGATCCTTGAGCAGGGATACACAATCGGCGCCACTGATGTCGTCATCACTGGCACCATGGGTGATCCCACCTCGCTAGAGCAGGGCGCGTACATCGTCGATTTTAAGCCGAAGTTGGGCTCAGTGCGCTTCTCGGTGACTTAGGCCTATGAAAACGGCCGGGGGCCGCTGCCAGTGCGGGAATTGGTTCGTTCAGATCGCCGAGCAGTGGCCAGTGGTCTTGACGTCGCCGAGTAGAAACTCGAAGTGTCGCTTGATCTTCTGGCCGCGGTCCGCCGGGGGCACGATCCACAGGGTGTGAACGCGGTCGACTCGTTTTGGGTAGCGATAGCGCCCTGGCTTGAGGGGGGTTCATGTCGTCATGGTGCCGAATCCAACGGCGGATTCAGTCGGTCGCTGCAGTTTTCGGCCACTGCTA
>JAHZKU010000057.1 GCA_022600255.1 Actinomycetes bacterium
AGTCCAGCGTCATGAGGAACTGCGCCAAGACCAGAAACCCCAGAATCAATCCGGCGCGGGACTTCGTTGGGGTCTCAGGCTCACTCACCCATGCATCGTGCCATGGCCGACGCTGGCCATTCGTCATCGGGGAAACCCAGCCATCCTTGCGTACCGTGCCAACCAGCCCAAAGTCCGTACCAACCAGTTGGGTCAGAGTCGACCCCTGCGGTCGCAGCGCTGCTGATCGACGGCAGCCAAACTGGGCGCCCGCCAAGCCAGCAAACCCGGCTGGCGGATGGAATCCCACTGACTGGCCGAGGGGTGAGTGCGGACCTGCTATGCCGTCGGTGGGTGCATGCAAATGTGGCACCTGCTGAGCCAACCACCAACGTCCAGTGTTGGGTCCAGCGCTAGGCCATGCGTCACGCGGCTGGCCGAGTTCGTTCCGTTATCTGTTGCTAACACTTCTCTGACCCAAGCGTCGGGCGAATGATTTAGCCTTGAACGAGCCTGAGTCACGGGATCGTGCAGCCTCGGGCCCCGACCTCTTTGGAGCGCAGTTGAGCGACACCCCCGACCCGGAACTCCCCCGCACACAGGAAACGCTGGTTCTGTCAGCGCCCGGCGAAGAATCAATCCGAATCTCGCCCACCCCGACCGCTGTCTCCGGCGCAGCACCGAAAGCGCTGATCGAACAGGCCCTCTTCGAGGTGAAACGGGTTGTCGTTGGCCAAGATGAGATGATCGAGCGCCTGATGATCTGCGTGATCGCCGGCGGCAACTGCTTGCTTGAGGGTCCCCCCGGGCTAGCCAAGACCTTGGCCGCCAAGACACTCGCAACGGTGATCGGCGGCGATTTTGCGCGGATTCAGTTCACCCCAGATCTACTCCCGGCCGACATCCTCGGCACGCGCATCTATCAACCCTCCAAAGAGTCGTTCAGCGTCGAACTCGGCCCGGTATTCACCAATGTGGTTTTGGCCGACGAGATCAACCGCGCCTCCCCCAAGGTGCAGTCGGCGCTGCTGGAAGTCATGGCCGAAAAGCAGGTCTCCATTG
This sequence comes from Actinomycetes bacterium, assembly GCA_022600255.1. GTDB lineage: Bacteria > Actinomycetota > Actinomycetes > S36-B12 > JAHZKU01. The sequence goes on from JAHZKU010000057.1 coordinate 1,042, forward strand.
GAGGGACTACCCATGGTGTGCCGCAACCTTTCATCGTGTTAGCCACCCAGAATCCGATCGAGAGTGAGGGCGTCTACGCCCTGCCCGAGGCACAGCAGGATCGCTTTCTCATGAAAATCCAGTTGGACTACCCCAGCGATCGCGAGGAAGCCGAAATTGTGCGTCGCGTCGGTGTGCGTACCCCAGAACCGAACGCGGTGCTGTCACCAGAAAAGTGGGCCGAGTTGCGCGACCTAGCTGCCGAGGCATTCGTACACGATGCTGTGGTGGATTACGCGGTTCGGTTGGTGGCTGCCACCCGGCGCCCGGCTAGCTTTGGACTACCCGAGTTCACATCCCAGATCGCCTTTGGCGCCAGCCCGCGAGCCACACTGGGCCTCATCTCAGCCGCACGTGCGTTCGCGCTGATGAATGGTCGGCGCTACGTGCTGCCGTTGGACGTGTTTCGCGTTGCTGGCGATGTATTGCGGCACCGACTGGTGCTGTCCTATGAGGCCCTCGCGAACGAGGTCGACGCGCAGCAGATCGTGGACCTGATTCTGGCTACGGTCTGGGCACCGGAACTAACCCCTGGCCCGATCACTAAGTCGCGCGCACCGAGTCCGGCCGATCACGCTGACCAGCCAGCGGCTAGTTAGCCATGGCACAACAGACCGGTGTGGAGAACGAGGCTTTCCGGCACGAGACCAACCTGCGCAAGCTCGAGTTGGCTGTAACCCGCAAGCTTGATGGTTTCTTGCACGGCGAAAACCTAACCACGCGGCACGGCCCTGGATCCGAGCGAGGCGAAGGCCGGGTGTATCAACCTGGCGATGACGCGCGCCGGATCGATTGGAGCGTGACGGCTCGTATGAACGAACTGCACGTGCGCGACACCATCGCCGACCGCGAACTCGAGACCTGGCTGGTGGTTGATGGCACGGCCAGTCTGGACTTCGGCACTAGGAAATGGGAGAAGCGAGACCTAGCGCTGACAGCGGCTGGCGCATTCGGACTGCTAGGGGCCCGGGCCGGAAACCGAGTAGGCGCCCTGATCTACGATTCCGACGGGGTCAACGTGTTGCCCCCCAAGGGCGGGCGGAAGTCCGTGATGCAAGTGTTGCGCCGACTCGATCGCCGACCTCGCGGCACCGCGCCGTCGGCTGATCTCAGTGAAGCATTGGCCACCGTCCGGCGGACTGCACGCCGGCGCGGCCGAGTGGTTGTGATCTCGGACTTCATCGACACTGGTGACTGGCCCGCGGAGTTACGCAGACTTGGCCTCAAGCAAGACGTGATCGTGGCATCGATCACCGACCCTCGGGAACTGGAGTTGCCCCCATCCGGGCTGATTTCATTCGTGGATCCCGAATCCGGCGACTTGGTCGAGATCCAAACCAGCAATAAGAAGTTCCGGCGGCGGTTCGCGGCCGAAGCGCAGGCCCGAGCCGATGCACGCAGAGACGCCATTCACAAGTCCGGGGCGCGCCACGTCGAACTGTCGACAGATCGCGACTGGATGCTGGATCTCGTTGCGTTCGTGAATAGGACGGGACGGACAGGGTTGCGATGAACTTCCTGAGCCCAGCCTGGTTCCTGGCATTGATTGGAGTGGCCGCCCTCGTTGTCGGCTACCTGGTGCTGCAACGACGGCGCCGCGCCTACGCTGTCCGATTCGCCGACACCGACCTACTAGCATCCGTTGCGCCGAAACGCCCGGGATGGCGGCGCCATGTACCGGCCGCCGCAGCAGGCCTGGCACTGGTTCTCCTAGTCATCGGACTGGCGAAACCCGTCCACGAAGTCGCGGTGGCCGAAGAGTCCGAAATCATCATGCTGAACATCGACGTTTCTCGCTCGATGGAGGCCACTGATGTGGACCCGTCCCGGCTGGAAGCGGCCACAGCCGCCGCGCAAGAGTTTGTCAACGAATTGCCCGAGGGTGTTGAGGTGGGGTTGGTGGCGTTCTCCAGCACGGCCCAGGTCCTCGTGCCACCTACTACGAACCACCGGCAGGTGAACCAGGCGATCAGCCGACTGGAACCCGAGGAGGGCACCGCCTCCGGTGACGCGATCATTGCCTCGTTGCGGGCGATTGACGCCGCCCAGGTAGCAGCCGGGGTAGACACGGACGAGCGCCAATCAGGGGACCCAGCATCGGCGGCCATCGTGCTGTTGTCCGATGGTGATCGCCAACTCGGTGTCAGTTTGGAGGAGGCCTCAGCAGCCGCTGTGGATCAAGGTGTTCCCGTGTCGACCATTACGTTCGGAACGCCAGATGGCACTGTCACTGTCGGTGGTGAAGTGATCCCGGTGCCGCCGGACCCCGAGGCCATGGAGTTAGTCGCCGAGACCACCGGCGGCACGGCCTTCGACGCACAAGACTCCGACGAACTGCGGGAAGTGTATTCGCAGATTCAAGGGGAAGTGGGCTTTGAGGTGCAGCAGAGCGATCTCTGGCCGTGGTTTGTTGGCTTCGCCTTCGCGTTACTCGCTTTAGGCTTCCTGGGCAGCATGATCTGGACCGGCCGATTCCTCTAGCCTTCGGGTCAGTCGCTACCGACATCGGATCACCTCGGCAGCACCTCAATGAACGAGTGCAGATGGTAGGGCATCACATCACCCTCGAGCACCTCCGGCTCGGCGATCGCCCAGCGATCTGCTGCAACGGCGGGATCGGAAAAAGCACAACCAGGGGCATCCCGGCTCGCCGCAGCGGCACGGAGGATACTTCGGGCTCGCCGAATACCCGCGTTGTTCGTCGATCTTGCTCGTTGATCGATGGTCCACATTCCTGATCCTGCTGGACCCCCTAGACCAACGCGGCCGACTCACCGCGAGAAAACCGGGCTAGCGGGCCAGATGGAGCCAGGCGACGGTCGCCGATGCAGGCTAGGCCTTCGGCGCGGTCGTTTTCGGTTTGCGGTATTCGGTGTTCCGCAAGATCGCCTCCACCACAAACGAGAACACCAGCAGGGCCACAATCAGGATCAGGGTGAGGAGGCCGCGGGTCTGGTAGATGTAAACGCTGAGGAAGCCGAAGATGACTAGGCAAGACACGATTGAGGCCCAGATCATGAGGACTTTCGCCCCGGTCTTCTCCCGGATCCGGAGATGGCCTAGGTTAACCGCCGCGTACAGCAACAGGAAGGCCGCGCTACCCAACATTGTGACGGCAGTGATGTCTAAGAATAGGATCGCCAGGATTGCCAACGCAGCAGTGATGAACAGCCCCTCGCGCGCGTTCGGCGACCATACCTTACGGTCGAATGTCTTAGGGAGCTCCTGATCCCGAGCGATTTGGTAGCTGGCATTCGCACTGCCGAACATGGTGGCGTTCACTGCGGAGGCGGTTGCAAACAGGGCCGTCACAGAAATCACGACGATGCCAAATTGGCCGGCGAAGGAGCCCATGGCCTCTGCCAGCGCGAAACCTTCGTACTGCGTGATCTGAGACAACGCGAGGTTGCCGACCACCGTAATCGCCACGATCACGTAGATCACGATCACAATGCCAACACTGGCGTAGAGCGCGATCGGAAGTTGCCGTTTGGGGTTCTTCATGGCGCCGGCCGTATTGGTGACCAGCCCGAAACCCTCGAATCCGATAAACACAATCCCGGCAGCGAAGAGGATGGAGACTGGCCCCTCAAAGCCGCCTTGACCCAAGCGCGACGGATCAAGGAAGAATAGGCCCGCGATCCCGAAACCGACAAGGATCAGGACGCAAAGGCTCACGATCCACTTCTGCGCCGAACCGACCACGGCCGTGCCGCCGTATTGCAGCAGAGCGAACACCACTAGCAGGCCACACGCGATTAGCTTCTCCACCACGCTGTTACGGTCGCTTTGCCCCAGCAAAGAGACCAGATATCCGGCAAAAGCGTGACCGTAGAGGGCCAGCGACAGCACGTATCCGAGCCACTGGAAGATGTTGAAGCCGCCGCTGACCACACCCTTGCCGTAGCCCTGGACCAAGAATTCCACCGCTCCCCCGGTAGTGGGGAACTTCGACCCCAGCTTCGCGTAGGAGTAGGAGGCTAGGAGCGCAACGATGCCGGAGATGATCATCGCCAATGGCAGGGCCGAACCAGCCACGGAGCCGCCGATCCCCACGACGGCGAAGATCGAGCCACCGGCCATGCCACCGATCCCGATACTGACAGCAGCGGGTACACCGAAGGTCTTCTTGGCACCGCTAGCGGGCGCCGCTCCTTGTTTCTGACTCACAATGTGCTGACGCTAGCGCACCTGAGCCTAAGGTCGCCCGGTGTCTGTCGGGCTTGCGACATCGGTGTGGGATTTCGCCACTGGAGAAGACCGGTCAGTAGGGTTGGCCTTGGTACGACAGATGTGGGCTACTGGACTATGGCGAACCGCATCACCCAGCTTCGGACAATGGCCGCGATGCTACCCGCCGCCGAAGTCGCTGGCCTCGCTCGCGGGGTCGCCACGCTCCCCACCGTTGTTCTGCCTGGTGGTCCACAAAAGGGTGACGGCGGCGTGGTGCGGGTGTTGCCCGGATACATGACTGGCGATTGGTCCACGGTGGCCCTTCGCGCATACCTGCGGTCCTTGGGCTACCAGGTCTCCGGCTGGGATTTGAAGACCAACCGGGGAGATGTCCCCAGCTACACCGCCATCATGCGACAGAAGGTCGCCACCGACGCCGACCGCACCGGCCGCCCGGTGCGTCTGGTGGGCTGGAGCCTCGGCGGTGTTGTCGCGCGCGAGGTTGCCCGACAAGCGCCAGCCGATGTCCAGCAGGTGGTGACCCTAGGGTCACCCGTGGTGGGATACGGCCAGTACCGACCAGCCGGTGGGCCCGGGCCCGCGCCCACAACTCAAGTCCGTACCGATCAGCCGATCCATCCGCGGATCACTGCGCTCTACAGCAAATCAGATGAGGTCGTTCCCTGGCGGGCCGCGCTGGATCCAGATGCCCGCAACCAGACCGAACACATTGAGGTGGCGGCAAAACACGCAGAGCTGGGTGTTAGCGCCCCGATCCTGCGGATGGTCGGCGAGATTCTAGCCACCGGGTAAGCTTCCCGTTCTAGTCGGGAGCTTCCGGAACGAGGCACTGACCGGCACCTGTCAATACCGCAGTTACGCCGTATCGGTACGACCCTTGCCACCGCGCGACCCGAGTGGCGGGCGCCCCGGACCCACGAGCCGCGCCTGCCATTCCAGCCAAGGCCGCAATTCCCGCCAACCGGACACGACCCGCTCCTTGAACTGCGGAGAGTCCATCCAAGCCGCTGGCTCCCAGCGCCGGGTGACATAAATCGACTTGTAGCGCAGCAGATCAATCTGCGGATCATCAGCGGAGTAGCCGCGCGGTTTTGTCTTCAGCCGTTCTCCCTCCACTGTGAAGCCAGCGTTTGCCAGCGAGTTCAGGTATTTGCGGAGGCGTGGCCCAGCG
>JAHZKU010000005.1 GCA_022600255.1 Actinomycetes bacterium
CGCTATCCAACTTCCCGGAGTTCATTCAGGTGCTAGCAAACTTCAACCCGCTCTATCACTGCGTCGAGCTGGTGCGCCACGTCTCATTCGGCATTGAGCCTGGGGTAGATGCCTTGCACTGGCTCGCCCTGATCGCGTTCGTGTTCATCGCCGGCACGTTGTCGATCCGGCGATCTCGCGCCAAACTCATCGACTAAGGCAAGCAGACAGCAACGAGATACCGTAGGAGCATGCCGGATTTTCGATACTCCCCCCTGCTGCCGCTTGGTCCGGACGAGACCAAGTATCACCGCCTCAACATCGACGGCGTGGAGTCGTTGTCTGTCGGTGGCCGCGACTTCCTACAGGTTTCGCCCAATGCCCTCCGTGAGCTCACCTTTACCGCCATGGCGCAGATTCAGCATCATTTGCGTGCTAGTCACCTGCAGCAACTCGCCAACATCTTGGACGACCCTGAAGCCAGCGGAAACGACCGTTTTGTGGCGCTCGATCTGCTCAAGAACGCCAACATCGCTGCCGGCGGTGTGCTCCCGATGTGCCAGGACACCGGCACCGCCATCGTGATGGCCAAACGCGGCCAACATGTCCTCACCGATGGCCCCGATGAAGAGGCCATCTCGCATGGGGTCTACGACGCGTTCCAGAAACTGAATCTGCGCTACTCACAAATGGCGCCACTCACCATGTGGGAAGAGCGCAACACTGGCACCAACCTGCCGGCCCAGGTCGACATATACGCCGACACCAGCCCCGGGCACGAGAACCTCTACAAGTTCCTCTTCATGGCCAAAGGGGGCGGCTCAGCCAACAAATCGTTTCTCTACCAACAAACCAAGGCTGTCTTGAACGAGACAGCCTTGATGAGTTTCCTGAATGAGAAGCTACGGGAACTCGGTACCGCCGCATGCCCGCCTTACCACTTGGCCGTCGTTATTGGCGGCACGAGTGCTGAGGACGCCTTGCGCGTGGCTAAGTATGCCAGCACGCGCTACCTGGACAATCTGCCGGATTCCGGCAGTATGGCTGGCCATGCTTTCCGCGATCAGGAGACCGAGCAGCTCGTGCTAGAAATGACCCGAAACTTCGATATCGGTGCCCAGTTCGGGGGTAAGTACTTCTGTCACGATGTTCGGGTGATCCGACTCCCCCGGCATGGGGCATCCCTGCCGGTCGCAGTTGCAGTGTCCTGCTCAGCGGACCGACAGGCGCTCGCCAAAATCACCGCAGAGGGGGTGTTTTTGGAGGATCTCGAGCAGGATCCCGCCCGCTACCTTCCCGATGTGGCCGATGACAAGCTCGGCGACGAGGTCGTGAAGATAGATCTTTCCCGGCCCATGTCCCAAATCAGAGAACAGCTCAGTCAACTCCCCATCGCAACTCGGGTCAGCCTCACTGGGCCGGTGATCGTAGCGCGGGATATCGCACACGCCAAGATTCGCGACCTCCTCGACGCTGGCGAGGAAATGCCGGAGTACCTCCGGGATCACTGCGTCTACTACGCCGGACCCGCCAAGACGCCGGACGGATATGCGTCCGGTTCGTTCGGACCCACAACAGCAGGCCGGATGGACTCCTATGTGGATCAGTTCCAGAAAGCGGGTGGATCTTTCGTCATGCTGGCGAAAGGAAATCGCTCCAACGCCGTCACGCAAGCTTGCCAGGCCAACGGCGGTTTCTACCTCGGCTCGATCGGGGGACCAGCCGCGCGGCTGGCGCAGGACAACATCAAAAGTGTTGAAGTGGTCGACTTCCCCGAACTCGGGATGGAAGCCGTGTGGAAGATCGAGGTCGAGGACTTCCCGGCCTTCGTGATTGTGGATGACAAAGGCAACGACTTCTTTGCCGAGCGGATGCGCCCAATCGCGACAGCCATTCCGGTGGGCCCTCCCCCTGCCTGATCGCGAGAACATCACAACAGGCGCCGACCTGCCTAGCTGTCCGTTACGCCTGATCTCGTCACAGTGGCGGTTCCGGGTTCGCGGTTGAGCGGAGCCCGATCACGCAAGCACAACGCCATGGGCCGCCTAGAAACGGACAAATCCGGCCCCATCTCTGGCTGCTGAGGCATCCGCGTTGCTGCGTTTGCGTTACCTTTGAGCCGCGCGTAGCGTCGCGGCATGACCCACACGGTACTGGCAAAACGCAGGCTGGGTCGGCGCACGCTGGGCCTGGCCATCGTCCTCGCGCTCTTCGCCGGAGCGTTGGCGCTATTGCCCAGTACCCAGGCCCGCGCTGCGTCAGGCTGGAGCGATCCCGTCGACGTCTCTGCGTCCGGGCCTTCCAAGAAGGATCCTCAGATAACCACATCGGCCGACGGCCGGATGCTGACCGCGGTATGGAGCAGTAACAACGGCGACGACTTCATCGCGCAAAGTGCCAGCAGCACCGATGCCGGGCTCACGTGGAGCACGCCAGTGAACCTTTCGGCGCCGGGAGCATCCGCCTACACCGAGCAAATCGTTGGCTCGGCCGACGGCCGCAACCTGACAGCCGTCTGGTTCCGTGGCGGGGGTTTTGGCGGCGTTGTGCAGACAACCACGAGCTCCGACGGTGGGGCCACTTGGAGTACCCCGTCAGATGTCAGTGATCCCGCGGGGGCGGGGCTAGTCCCCCAGATCGCGGGCTCGCCACAACACGGGCGGCTCACCGTGGTCTGGATGGACCTTAACTTTGACACTTTCAGCTTACAGATATTGACCTCCTCCAGCACCGATGGCGGGCTGACCTGGAGTAACCCCCAGAACCTGTCCGGTGGCGGCCCTGACGATGACGCCTACGAGCCTGCGATCACCAGTTCCGCCGATGGGACCCAGCTGACCGCCGTTTGGGACGAGTTCGACGGGAGCAACTTCATCGTGCGGGCCGCCAGCAGTTCCGACGCTGGCGCGAATTGGGCGGAGCCAGTTGAGCTCTCTTCCAGTGGACGCAATGCAGAAGACCAGCAGATGGCAAGTTCCAGCGACGGCCGCTTTGTCACTGCCGCCTGGGAGCAACGCAACGATGATGGCGACAAGATCATCCAGACGTCGACGAGCAAGGATAGTGGCATGTCCTGGAGTCCACCCGCCGACCTGTCTGCGCCGGGTCAGAGCGCTGGACAGGTAGACGTGACGGCGTCGAGCGACGGCGGCCGCTTTGCCGTCGCTTGGACACGGGACGACGGCACGAAAGATGTCGTCCAAGTCGCGCGCAGCACGGACGGTGGCAGCAGCTGGGGAACGCCGGAAAACCTGTCTGATCCGGCGGAAGACAGCAACAATCCCGCTTTGGCTGGAGCCAGTGACGGCAAGACGCTGAGGGCCGTCTGGGCCCAAGACAACGGCGACGACGCGGTCGTGCGGTCCGCCATCAGCAGTGATTCCGGCGCTTCTTGGAGTTCACCCGAACGGGTTTCGAATCCGGATGGCACCACGGAGAATCCGCAGGTCACGATGGCGGACAACGGCAGCGGGGTCGCCGCCATCTGGCAGCGATCGGCTGGCTCGGATTGGGTGGTGCGCTCGGCCGTGATGGTGGAGCCGCGGTTTGCGGTGGCTCCGGACTCGGCTGGCTTTGGTGAGGTGCTCGTGGGAGAGGCCTCTGCGACGCAGGCCTTCACCGTTACCAACCAGGGCACTGCAGCACTCACGGTTTCGGACGTGTCACTCACCGGGGCCAACAGCGGCCAGTTCACCCTGCAACAACAGACCTGCACCCAATCAGCCGTAGCGGTCGGGTCAACCTGCAACGCCACGGTCTCCTTTGACCCCAACAGTCAAGGAGCCAAGACGGCAGCAGTCTCCTTCACAAACAACGCAACCGGCACTCCCCAAACCGTGGCACTCACCGGAACCGGCACTATTGCACCGCCACCGGACAAACCCAAAACCGAACTCGCTGTCAGCGCCCGCAACAAAACCAAGAAGCTCAAACCGCTCAAAGCGACCAAGATCGTCAAATCCACCATCACCAACGGAACCATCCGCAAAGCAACAGCCAAATGCTTCCTAAAGGGCGAGAAACTGACCGGTAAAGACAAACGCGCCAACTGCAATGTTGTGGTCAAGGAGTCGCGGAAGGCCACAACAACCAACGTGAAGATGAAAGCGACCCCTGAGTGCAGTGTCGGTCTGAGGATCCAAGCCAAGGTCCAGGCGAAGGCGACTGGCGAGAAGCGCAACACCTGGAAAAGAACCTGGAAGGTCAAGAACAACCCCCGCACCAGCTGCACCCTCACCGGCAACGGCTAGCCCCCGCCCGGCTCGTGTCGGCACGGGGACTGACGTGATTTCTTAGCGCATTCCGCGCGTCTCCCACAGGCGGAATGCTCCGGCCACGGCCCAGCGCTGCCCGAGCGCTCAACCACGCTAGGTACCCGACGTTGAGCCCAGCTCAGCCACAGCTCCGGTGGCGGGC
>JAHZKU010000058.1 GCA_022600255.1 Actinomycetes bacterium
CGTTTGGCCACCGTGATCCGCGGATTGATGAAGCCGTCACGTGGCTCCTGGAGCAGCAACTTCCCGATGGCGGCTGGAACTGCGAAACCGTGCGGGTCGGCGCCCAACATGGTTCGTTCCACACCTCGATCTCAACTCTTGATGCCCTATTGGCCTATCAGACGGCGCGCGGCGGGATCGAGGTGGAATCAGCCATGTCGCGTGGTCGCCGATTCTTCTTGAAACACCAACTTTTCTGTTCCCATCGAACCGGCAAACCGGTTGATCCGGCGTTCACACGATTCCCATTCCCACCGCAATGGCACTTCGATATCATGCGCGGCTTGGAACACTTCTGGATGTCCGGCAGTCGCAGAGACGAGGGCCTGAGCCGCGGAATCGAGTCGGTTCGGAATAAGGCACGGTCGGATGGGCGGTGGCCGATCTTCCGCGCCTACCCCGGTCGGTATTGGTTCAAGATGGAGTCGGGGCGTGGGCCGGGTCGTTGGTCGACGTTACGAGCCATCAGGATTCTGCGCTGGTGGGAAGCCCAACGCGGCAGCGCCTGACGAGATGGTCTGGTTGGTTGGCGGCTGTTGCGGCGCCGTGCATCGGTCCGTGCGCAGCCAAGCCGAGTAACACAACCAAGCCGAGTAAGTGGTGCGCCGAGTATGCGTCTGCTGGTTCCGACGAAACGATGGAGCCACCTTTACTGGCGCTTCGGAAATGCGTGGGGTGGAGTGTGTGAATCACCCGGGTCTTGATGCAGCACTTGGTTGCGTGAGTACTGCGACGGGGTTTGTGGCTGCTGACCTCATCGTGGTGGTCAGCCTCAGCCGTGGCTGGGCGATCAGACCGAATCGGTGCACTAGGCGCTGGGAGTTGTACTAGGACAACCATAGGCTGGTGATGTTTGTGATGTCGGCCAGGGTTTGGATCTGACCGGTATAGCCCCACGTGGTTGAGGCCTCCGCCGTAGGATTCTGCGGGCGTGAGGCAGGGTCACGTGCCCGCGCTTCTTCTCGTCTTGGTGTGCCGTTGAAGGCGTATCCTGGAAGAGAAGGTGAGTGTCATGCTCGTCAGTGTGGTGATGGCTGTCCTGCTCGGCGTAGCCGTGTGGTGGATCGGGGAAGGCTACGCCAAGGATGTGCCGTCGGTGGTGTCTGGTTTGCCTCGGGGTAAGCGTTGGCCGTGGATCACGGCGTTGGCCCTGTTGGTGCTCGCGTTGGTGAGCATGATGGGGACCGAGCTGGCTTTGCTGAGTGGCGGCGGCGGCGATGATTCAGGAATACGGTCGTGGGAGTTCGCGTTGCTGGGGGTCCCGTTGTTGCTTGCCGGGTGTGTGTGGTTGGCCTGCTATCGACCTTTGCGCAGTGCGCTGCTGCTGGTCGCGGCCTGGGTTAGTGTGCCGGTCGCGCTGGGCGTGCAGGTATTCTTGTTGTCGCCGCCCTTGACGGGTCAAGAGGGCCAGGACGCCTTCTTCGCTCCGTTTTTTTACGCGGTCTTCTTGGCTCCGTCGGCGGTGGTGGCGTTGCTGCTGCTCATGACTGCTCGCAACCTTGACCGTCAGGTCCCGCATGCCGTCTTTTCCGGTGCCGCAGCGGAGGAGAGCGGTGCGAGCCCGGCGCCGCCCGTAGAGCACGCAGGTCGCTGGGGAACACTCCTGACCGTTTCGCAGGTGACGGCCACGGTCCTGCTGCTCTTGGGGGTCGTCGCGATGGTGGTGTGGAGCATCAACCGGACGAACTTCATCGGCAACCAGACCCGCAACCCGCAACTGTTGGACTACCTGCCCGTGTTACTGCCAGCGGGATTGGCAGTGACGTTGCTGATACTGATGGTGCTGGTTTGGGTTCGTCCGCGCCTGGCTGGGTTCTTGCTGTTGGGTACGGCGCTGGCAGTGGCTGGGCTGGGGGTCGCCGCTGCGTTGGTCGAGCATGACTTGACGGTGAGCTGGCAGCATGTTGCTGGCACCACAGCCGTCTACTACGGGGTGCCAGCGATCGGCGTCAGTGTGCTGCTGTTCTTCGTTGGCTGGCTCAAGCGACAGCCCACCCGTTCGGTTGCGCCGTCTATGGGCTCCACCCTTGCGGCGTCGGCAGCGTCGCCCGCAGCCCCTGCAGTTGGATGTTCGGTGGTGACTGGTGATCCTGGTCGGGGGTCCGACCGCGCATCGGGTTCGAGGGTGGGCGATGACTAGATTGCTGGGGGTCCGGTTCCATAGCGCTGATCCTGACCCTAACGCTCAGCCACGAGCCAAATACACGGTGTTGGCGGAAACACCACGAGTGAGTGGATTGCGGAACTCGACGGGGCACGCCCAGGCAGACTCGAATACCTCTGACAGCAGCTGGACGAAGGTGTCGTCGGCTGGATCGTCGGACCACAACCCAAAAACCCCTTCCGGTTTGAGAAGGGCACGCAAGGCGCCCAAGCCGGTTGTTGAGTAGAAGGCGGCGTGGCTTGGGTGGAGCACGTGGGTGGGGGTGTGATCGATATCGAGCAGAATCGCATCGTAGCGATCGCGTTCGGGGCGGGGGCCATCGTGTTCAGGGATCGTCGGTTTGGGCTGCGCCGTTGCTTCAATTGGCTGATCCCCAGATGAGGGGTCGAGAGGCGCTTGCACAAAGGTGAAGAAATCGCCCTCGACAAGTGCGGTCCGCGGATCGCTTGCCAACCCGGCGGTGTCCGGAAGCAATGACTGCTCGTGCCAGCGAATCACAGGGGCTCGCCCCTGTGGGTGGTCCAGCGTGGCAAGTATTGGAGCAGTTCTTACTTGATCGGGCCATGGAGCACGACTCTCCTAGTTTGCTGTTCAACCTGGCACGTGAGCACCTGACTTCGGCAAAGATAATACGGCCAGGTGTGGAGCCTATGACCCGGCTGGTGGGTTCGGCGCGATCTGCTGCTGTTGACCTGACCTATGAGAAAGTGGCACCGATCCTGACCGATCAGCTCATGGCCGAGTTGGATGGTTTGGTCTTGGTTGATGAGGATTTGGGGATGAGCAGGCTGGCGTGGTTGAGCAGACCAGCGTTTGAGCCAACCGCTGGTGCTGTGAAGGAACAGTTGAAGAAGTTGCTGTTCTTAAGAGCGTTGGGTGCCCACGAGATCGATTTGTCCATGCTGGGCGGTGAACGGCGTCGGTTTCTAGCGACAATCGGTAAGCGCAGCACGAATCAAGCGTTGGAACGTCGGGAACCGCATCAGCGGCATCCGATCTTGCTGAACTCCGTCGTTCAGCTGGCCGTCGACTTGCTGGATGAGGTGGTCGCGTTGTTCGATCAAGTGATTTCTGCCCGTGAATCACGAGCGAAAGCCAAGGTTGATGAAGCTTTGGCAGAGCGGGCCAGGGAGGGTGAGGGTCGCCAGCAAC
>JAHZKU010000059.1 GCA_022600255.1 Actinomycetes bacterium
AATCATGTCCGGCTGCTTTCCAACTTTTGCAGCATCTCCGGCACCGCACCCAACACACTCCAAGGCAGTTCGCTATCGAAAGACAGCACCTGCTGCGCCGGGACACAGGTGTATTCGGCGTAACCTCCATCAAAGGTGCGTCCCATGCCACCCATCATGGCCATGACTTGCGCCCCGACCTGGAACTCACCAGCGGGGCACTCGGCCACAATTCCGGTGGCTTCGATACCCAGCACCCGCGGAAACGTTACACCTTGCGCTAGGCCCAATCGGGTGTGAAGTTCCGAGCGGTTCAGCCCGAATGCCTTCACCTCGATCAGGACCTCGCCACTGGTGGGACGGGGCATCTCACGCTGCTGAATCTGCAGCGTCTCAGGGGGACCGGGGCTTGGGAGCACAACCGCGCGCATCATCCTTGTCATCGCTTTCCAGCCTCCTTGCCACTGACTGCACTTCCCGTGCCAGACCCCATTGATCCGCCCCCGGCAACTTCTAGTGGGCCTGCGACATCGTCCAACTCACGGTTGCCTGGAGGCGTCTTGGGTGGACCTGCCATTCCCGCAAACGCTACTAGGCCATTGCCGCCGGGTTCACTTGTACCAGCCGTTGCCTCCAGTTGTTGGCCAACCAAACGGTGCCCGAAGCATCAATCCCCACTCCCGTGTTTCGCTGTCGCGGCAACTGCTCTTGGCCCCGGTTTGTGGCGGCAAGCAGGTGTTCTAAGCCTCAATCCACCGATCCATTGTTGATTTGAGGTCGTAGCTGGAGTCTTGCGTCTCGTGCTTAAGGTAGGCGGGCTTGCGGGCTGGCGGGGTCTGGCTGACGGGTGTCGGCCGGGGCGTGGGTGTGCCTCCCTGGGGGCTAACCCCGCGGCCAATCCATCAGCACGTCGATGAACTGCTGCCGCACCCCGTCGACTTGCTCGTCCATGTTGTCTAGCGTCCAGTCATCGGTGTGGATGGGAGGCAACACGGCCACGTCCACCGTGCCGGAGTGAATCACCATCGAATGCGCCGCCATCAGTTCCCCGCAGTTGCGCATGATGATCGGCACCAGCGGAGCCCCGGACTGCATGGACATGTGGAACGGACCTTTCTTGAACGGGCCCAAGCGCGCCGTCGCCGAACGGGTCCCTTCCGGCGCGACCGTGATCGAGGTACCAGCCTCGATCTTCTCCACTACCGCATCGAGTTGGTGAACTGCCTTGTCGTGGTTGGCACGGTCGATGTAGGCGACGTCTCCGAGGTAACCCAGCGGCGCAAAGATCGGTGACCGCGCCAACTGCTTCTTGGCCACGCCGGTGAAGTTCTCCTTAACCAGCGAGGCCACCACAAACGCGTCGAGTTGGCTTTGATGATTGAAGATGAAGATCGCGGGGCGTTCCTCCCACAAGTTCTCTTCGCCGACGACGTTCAGTTCCACCCCAGCAAAGGCGAGCGTCGCGCTGGCGCCCACCCCGGATGCGAAGTTGGCGGCATCTAGCCGATTGCGCTGTGCGAGGCCAACGGCGGTGGCGCCCAGCAAACTGGTCCCGAAAACACCCAGGGAGGCACCCGTGCGGAGCAGATCGATCGGGCCGGTGCTCTTGGGTTTGTGCAGGAACGCGATCGGCCAGCCTCGGTCAATCGCGTCTCGCTCTAGCTTGCTGTCCGGGTTCAGGGCGGTGGGATTTCCGGTGGTTTCCAGGAAAGGAACGTCCTCACCGCCGTTGGAGTAGGAGAATGACTCCGCCATGTTGATAGACCACTGCTCGGCGAACTCCTCCACGCCTAGCGCCTTACCGTCTCCCCACCGAATCGGCCCGGCGAGTTCACCGGTCATGTACCCATCCTCGTCGATCGCGACTTCAGTGCAGATGATGTTCGGTATACCGAGGTCCTCGGCGGTCGCCTGAATCTGTGGCGGAGTGGCCGAAGAGGCCACCACAACCGTGTGGCCTTTTTCGCGGTGCGCTTCGATGAGCAGCCGGGCTTCTGGAAAGAGCATTCCGGAAATCCGCTTGGCGAAGATCTTGCGCGCCCACTCGTCGATGTCAGAGGCTTTCTGTCCCTTTTGGGCCTCCACCGCGACCTTCATCAGCTGGTCAATGCTGTGCCCGCGCCGCTCCACGTTCACCGCCTCTGTCACTGACTTAGCCAGTTCCTTAAGGCCGATATCGCCGTGCTTGATTCGCGACTTAAAGAACGCACCGGCGGAGAATCCGTCGATCAACGTGCCATCAAAGTCGAAGAACGCGGCGACCCCTGGTCCGTTTGGAGCCTGTTCTACGCGGTCGATCAACCAGTCGATGTCGGCCATCAGAACTCCTGTCCATAGTGGTCTGTTGCATGTGCTAGGTACTCTTTGGCTCGGTCACTCGCGAGTTCGCGAATCTGACCCACCCGTGCCACATCGCCACGTAGCTCCTTGGCGATCTTGGCCCGTTCAATCTGCACCTCCGGCCCGCCTGGATCCAGGACGCCGAGGTTGTCTGCGAGTTTCAGGGCATTGCGGAACAGGTCGCGGGAGATTGACTCAGGGCTATACAGGAGGTGCTGCAACCACATCTGCTGCGCCACGTCCATACACTCCATCACCAGTGCGTCTTCTTCGATCTCCACGCCAGGGTTGCGGGTCGCGAGTCGATCGAACAGCACCGAGTACGCCTCCAAGAACGGAGCCAGAACCCGGTGTGCTAGGTGGAGCCTGGTTTCATTGAAGACTTCCAACACCTTCAGGTGGGTCAACTCCACCTGGTCCCACTGGGGATACACGATGGTCGTTTCGCGCACCACTTCCTCGGCAAAGTCCTTGGTGTTGGGGAAGAAGAACTCAAACTTCAAGATGTCCTTGAGCCGTTTGGCGTTCTCCCAGGTGTCTTCGGCAATGTTGTCGGTCTCACCCTCCGCAGCCTGCAGCAGCGCGAGTTCCACGATCGCGCGGGTCGTGAAGAAGTGAATGATGGTGTTGCGGTAGAAGGCCGCTTCATGCTGCTCGTCACGGGCGATGTAGAAGACCAGTTCATCGCCGCCGTCATACATGTTCACGACACCTTCGCTGACAAGTCGTTGCACAGCGGTACGCATACCCCCACGGCGAGACAAGTCGACATTCGTTGTCATGGGAAGTCGGCGCACCGAGATGTATTCCAGCAGCGGCTCTAGGATGTGTCGCCCCTCCCCGACCGTGATGGCGCGATCCTCGTTGTCCAGCAACGCAAACGTCACCAAAGCGGTGGGGGTGATTGGCGTGGCTTCGTTGATCCGGTTCGCGACCTCGAAGGCCACCTTCGGGACGGCTAGCCGCGGTCGTACCTTGCCTTCCTCGTCCTCGGTCAGAGAAATCGCGTGCTTTAGGCTCAACGGTTCGCCGAACCGAATGTGGGCACGGCCCAAGCGACGGGACTGACTGCGCGCGAACTGCACAACCCACTTCAGGCTTTCGGCGGCCTTCTCTCCACCGGCCTCTTCTGCGGAAATCGCGCCGACCTCGTGCTGCTGGTCGTAAATGATCGACGTAGGCACGATGTGAAGGTCGTTTTCGGGGTGCTCGGTGTAGGCATCAATGAGGTAGCTCAAGATGCCGTAGCGTGGCGGCCGCAACTTGCCAGTACGGGTACGACCGCCTTCGATATACCATTCCAGGTTGGCGCGCTTTGCGATCAAATAGGAAAGATACGCCTTCAGAACGGCCCGGTACACCTTGTCGTCGCGGAATTGCCGGCGAATGAACACCAAGCCGTTGCGGCGTCCGATGTCCGAAATGGGCCATAGGTCCAAGTTCACGCCGCCAAGGACGTGGTTCGGTGGGAAACCGTGACGCTGCAGCGCCGAGCGCAGAATCAGCGGATCCAAGTAGGAGCGGTGATTGGGGAGAAACACCAAAGAGGAGTTCTTGTTCAACTCCTTGAGTTCATCGATCGCTTGATCGTCAGCATCGATTTTGTAGGCACGGGCCAGCCACTGAGTGAACTTGTCCCAAACCGCAATGGAGTAGTGCCCAGGTTTGGCCGCTAGCTCCTTGAGGTCTGCGGCCGCCTCACGCTCCACCTGTTCAGGGGGAAGGCCGGTTTCGGCCGCGAGTTCACGTAACACGGATTGAAAATGCTCGCTCTGCAGAATCTCGTCGCTCACCGATC
>JAHZKU010000060.1 GCA_022600255.1 Actinomycetes bacterium
AGGCCAAGGCGGTCAGTAAGGACATGCCCAAGACGAAATTCGCCGATGTTGCGGGGGCCGAAGAGGCTGTGGAGGAGCTGCAGGAGGTCAAAGAGTTCCTGTCAGACCCGGCCAAGTTCCAAGCCGTCGGTGCCAAGATTCCGAAAGGTGTGTTGCTGTACGGTCCGCCAGGGACAGGTAAGACACTCCTGGCGCGGGCCGTGGCTGGTGAGGCGGAGGTGCCCTTCTTCGCCATCTCTGGCTCGGACTTCGTGGAGATGTTCGTTGGCGTGGGCGCCTCGCGTGTCCGTGATCTGTTCGAGCAGGCGAAGACCAATGCTCCGGCGATCATCTTCATCGACGAGATCGACGCCGTCGGTCGCCATCGCGGCGCTGGAATGGGGGGCGGTCATGACGAGCGGGAGCAAACCCTGAACCAGATGCTGGTCGAGATGGACGGCTTCGACGTCACCGGTGGGGTCATCTTGATCGCGGCGACGAACCGGCCAGACATCTTAGATCCCGCGCTACTGCGTCCCGGTCGCTTCGACCGGCAGATCGGGGTCGAGCGCCCAGACATCGATGGTCGCGAGCAGATTCTCAAAGTCCACGCCAGCGGCAAACCGTTGGCCGATAACGTCGATTTGAACAGTTTGGCCAAACGAACCCCCGGCTTCACCGGTGCTGACCTGGCAAACGTGCTCAACGAGGCGGCGTTGCTCACCGCGCGTCTCGGTGAAAAGCAAATCACCAACCAAAATCTTGATGAGGCCGTTGACCGGGTGATGGCCGGGCCACAGAAACGGACCCGCGTCATGGATGAGCATGAGCGCAAGGTGACGGCCTATCACGAGGGCGGCCATGCCATCGTGGCCGCAGCGCTGCCGAACAACGATCCGGTGCACAAGATCACCATCCTGCCGCGCGGGAGAGCGCTTGGGTACACCATGGTGCTGCCCGATCAGGAGAAGTACTCCACGACGCGATCCGAGATGCTGAACCAGTTGGCCTACATGCTGGGCGGTCGGGCCGCAGAAGAACTGGTGTATCACGACCCGACCACAGGGGCGGCCAACGATATCGAGAAGGCGACGAGCCTGGCACGTGCAATGGTCACCCAGTACGGCATGACTGAACGCCTAGGCGCTATCAGGTACGGCAAGGAAGAAGGCGAGGTCTTCGTTGGGATGGAGTCTGGGCATCGCCGGGAGTTCTCCGAAGATGTCGCAGCCGCCATTGACGAAGAGGTACGCGGCCTGATCGAGGAAGCCCACCAAGAGGCGTACGACATCCTCGTCGCCAACCGCGATGTGCTTGATCATCTGGTTCTGGAACTCCTGGAGAAGGAGACGCTGGACAAGGCCCAAGTAAAGGCCATCTTCGAGGCGCTGGACCTGCGCGAGGATCGGCCGGCTTGGACCGGCTCGGCACGGCGCGCCCCCTCCGCACGGCCACCAGTACTGAGTCCTCTGGACTTGGCCAAGGCCCAAGAACACGTTAGTGGCAACGGATCCAACGGTAAGAGCCAAATCGGCTCCGAGCCACACGCCACTTCCCCGGCTGGGGGGTCAGCCTCGGAATCAGATTGGGATCCACCGGAAGCGGACAAGCCCAGCGAGGAGACATAACCCCATGAACGCGAGCAACGATGGCAACGGAATCGCGGCGTTTGACCAACCGCGCGCAGAGGCGGCCATTCGAGAGTTGTTGATTGCTGTGGGTGAAGACCCAGACCGAGAAGGTTTGTTGGACACCCCGGCCAGAGTCGCTCGATCCTACGGTGAGATTCTGTCCGGACTCTTCCAGCGTCCCGAAGATGTCCTGACCACCACGTTCGATTTGGGCCACGATGAACTGGTGCTGGTCCGCGACATCGAGGTCTACTCCATCTGCGAGCACCACCTTGTTCCTTTCCACGGGGTCGCTCATGTGGGCTACATCCCGGGCGTGGACGGTCGCATTACCGGCCTGTCGAAACTGGCCCGCTTGGTGGAGGTTTACGCCCGGCGCCCCCAGGTTCAAGAACGCATGACTTCGCAGATCGCCGACTCACTGATGGCGGTGCTCAATCCGCAGGGTGCGATTGTCGTGGTCGATTGTGAACACCTGTGTATGGCGATGCGCGGTGTGAAAAAGCCCGGAGCGACCACAGTCACTTCGGCGGTGCGCGGGCAGATGCGAGATCCCGCCACTCGGGCGGAAGCCATGTCGCTGATCTTGAGCGCCTGACCCAACGTGTCCGCGCGACCCCATCCCTCTGGGTTGGCTGCGAATCTGGTTGTGGACCGCGCCTTGGTCATGGGTGTTTTGAACGTGACTGCCGACTCGTTTTCCGACGGTGGACAATGGCTGGATACGGCCGCAGCGGTCGCGCACGGGAAGCAGCTAGCTGTGTTGGGCGCGGATATCGTGGATGTCGGTGGTGAATCCACGCGTCCCGGCGCACAGCGGGTCGACGCGCGAGTGGAGTCGCAACGCGTGCTGCCCGTGATCGCGGCGCTGGCCCAGGCGGGTATCTGCGTCAGTGTTGACACGATGCGTGCTGGCGTTGCGCGCGACGCCCTGGCCGCCGGGGCTGCCATTGTGAATGATGTCTCTGGCGGGTTGGCGGACCCGGAGATGCTGCCCGCCCTGGCCGACGTGCCCAACCCAGTGGTGCTGATGCACTGGCGAGCTCATTCGGCCGTGATGCAGGAACACGCCCGCTATGACGATGTCTGCCAGGACGTGAAGAACGAACTGCTAGCGCGGGTGGTTGCCGCCGAAGGGGCGGGAATCCGCCGCAGCCGACTCATCCTGGACCCTGGGATTGGCTTTGCCAAGGATGCTGCGCAGAACTGGGCCCTTCTCGGCGGTCTGGGAGAGTTGGTCGAGATGGGCATTCCGGTGTTAGTGGGTGCCTCGCGAAAACGGTTCTTGGGAGCGTTGTTGGCCGATACATCCGGGCCCAGGGCGGTTGAGGGGCGAGAGTCCGCGACAACTGCGGTGTCCGGGTTAGCGGCGCAGGCCGGCGTCTGGGGGGTGCGAGTTCATGATGTCGCCCCGAGCGCAGATGCGGTTCGGGTGGCCGCAGCCTGGGCCGGTCGTACAGCGCAGCCGTGAGCACCACACCACCTGCAGGATAGAGTCGTCAGATGCAGGACGAGATCAGGATTTCCGGGATTTCAGCGACCGGGTTCCACGGCGTTTTGTCGCGCGAGCAGGCCCACGGCCAGACCTTCTTGGTGGATATCGTGTTGCGCTTGGACCTAACCGCCGCAGCGCAAAGTGATGATCTCACCAAAACCGTTGATTACGGAGCTGTCTGTGAACAGGTCGTGGCGCGGATCACCGAAGAGCGATACGAACTCATCGAGACGCTGGCTGGCCGGATTGCTGACGATTGCCTCATGAACGCGGCTGTGGTCTCCGCGACTGTCGCCGTGCATAAACCCGACGCTCCCGTTGCAGTCCGCTTTGCTGACATTTCCGTCACGGTGCATCGCACCCGTCCCCCACACGACTTTGGCTACCGCGTGGCCCTAGGGATCGGCGCAAACTTGGGCGATCGGATTGCGGCGCTGCAGTACGCGTGTCGCGAGTTGCCGAGGAGGTTGGGTAGTCGTTCGACCGCGATATCGCCGATCTACGAGACCGACCCCGTCGGGGGTCCGCAACAGCCCGATTACCTAAACTGTGTCCTCATCCTTGGTCTGGGGGAGCCCGGGGAGCGGCCGAGTGCGACCCTGCCGCAGGAAATCCTGCAGCAGTGTCACGAGGTCGAAGCAGCGTTGAATCGGACTCGCGAGGTGCGCTGGGGCCCGCGCACGTTGGACGTGGACATCCTGGCGCTTGGCAATCTAGAAGTGGCGGAGCCCGACCTACAGATTCCGCACCCGCGACTGTACGAGCGGGCTTTTGTATTGACGCCATGGGCGGACGTCGATCCAGGGTTTGCTGTACCCGGGGCTGGCCGGGTAGATGACTTATTGCAGGCCCTGCCGCGGGCAGATCGAGCGGGTGTCCGGCCTTTCCCTGGCGGTTAGGGCTGTGGGAACGGGCCTGGCGCACTGACGGGCTCAGCTAACGACAGCCCAGGGCTGAGGGCATTGTGGCCAGGTGTGATCCTGACGATCGGTCAGCGAACAGTCGTCCCCTGCGTGGTGGCGCGGGCTTGCCGGTGGCGCGCGGCCCAACACTCAGGTGTTTCCCGTACGGTCCTCGTTGTCGCATCGGGGCTCTGCCGCCTGAGTCGGTAGCATGGGCCCGTGGCACCTACCCGGCTGAACGTCCTACTCCTCGGCGCCCTGTTCGCCGGGCTGTTCGGATGGGCGCTGGTGCGCTTGACGGACTCGCTGGCTGGTCGGTACGTGCCAGTGACGTGGGTCGCTGCGATCGCTGTGTGGCTAGTGGCTGGTGCATTGCTGTGGTGGATACTAGCCGCGCGACCTCGGCTGCAGCGGCGCCCCGGTGCCCGGTCGCTGTCACCCCAAGTGGCCACCCGCACCGCCGCGTTGGCTTTGGCCTCGTCGCGGGCCGGCGCCATCGTGGCTGGTGCGTACGCGGGCGTGGCCGTGGGGTTCCTGCCGGAGTTGAATGTTCCCGCTGGCAGCAGTGCGGCGATTGCGGCGCTTGTGGCTGCGCTGGGTGGTGCCGCTGTGGCGATTCTGGGGATTTGGCTAGAGCGCTTGTGTCGTATCGACAGCGATGATGATGGCGTGCAAGGAGAAGGTCCGGCATCCGCTGGCACCGGCCCGGCGCGCGGGGAATAGGCTGTTGCGCATGAGCGACGAACCCGAACTTGAGGATCTGCCCTTTGACGCGTTGCGCAGCCGAGCGCTGGCGCTGGCCAAGAAGCGACACGACCTGCGCTTTATCTTTGACCTCATCTCGCACACGCCTGCGGCCCACGCCGTGGCCGCTGAAGGCGGCTCGCTTGGCGATCTTTCGGGCAGCATTGCCGAGGCGGTGGAAGCCACCGAAGAGATCTTCGGGAAACACCCCGTTGGCCAGGCCGAGCCGCTGTTTCGGGCTCGGTTTGCCGAGTACATCCGACAGCACGAGGGAAACGCTTGATCCGGCGCGAGGGTACAGCCGCTGCCGGGGTCGGCTTAGCCTTGGCCCTAACGTTAGGTGGTTGCGCATCGGAGGGTCCGGACCAGCGCAGCCCGTCCCTAGCACCCTCGCCGCCGAGCCCAATTGTGGTGCAGCCCTACTCGGAGCCGCAAGATCAACTGCTAGCCAACATCTATGCGGGCGCGTTGACGGCCAGTGGCGTTTTTGCCGAGGTGGGCACCGAAGCAAAGCGCGGCGAGGCGCTCTCTGGTGTCCAGAAGGCGAAAGTGGACGTGGTGATCGACACGGTCGGTGACCTAACGAGATACCTCTCGCGCAAGCAGTCAGGGAACACCGAGCAGCAGGGTGTGTCGCCGGACTTGGAGACGGCGATGAATACGCTACGCGATCTGGCGAACCCGACCGATCTGGCGATCCCTGATCCGGCCAGTGCCAGTGATGCGCCGGTTGTTGCGATCGCGCAATCACAGGCCACGGCGGAGTCGATTGTCACACTTGGCCAGTTGGGGACGTTCTCAGATACGAAAGCAGTGGCAATGGGTGGGCTCGGCACATGCGACCTTGCCTCGCCTTGCCTGCAACGATGGGTGGTCAACTACGGCCTACAAGTAGCGGATTATTCGGTCACTGACGCTGGGGCAAATACACGCGATGAGATTCTTGTTGGTGACCTCGACGCCGGGGTGTTCCCAGACAGCGACGGTGCTCTGGCACACCAAGATGTCGTCGTGCTGCAAGACAACGAGCAGGTGACGCCTGTGGACAACGTGGTGCCTGTGGTCTCACAGGAGGCCGCGGTGCCTGCTGTTACCGATGTGCTGAATCGGGTCTCGGCTGAGTTGGATTCGCCGGCTTTGCGAGACCTCAACCTGTCGGTAGCCACTGGTGCGGGCACGGCGGCTCAGGTGGCGGATGCTTGGCTAGCGGTGAATGGCCTAGCCTGACGCACCGGTTCGCCGCGCATCCAGAGCCCATGCTCCATACCCTGAGGCGAGAGGGTAGGAGAGGTCGTGGCCAATCCAGTGCGTTTGTTGATGATCGAGGACGATGCCACGCACGCCCGGCTTGCCGTACTTTCGCTCAATCGCTCACTTCGGTCCCAATACGACGTGACGTGTGTGGGCACCTTGGCCGCCGGTAGGGAGAAACTGAGTTCGGAAGAGTTTGACGCGGTGGTCGCTGACCTCAACCTGCCCGACAGCAGCGGATCGGGCATCGTTGCCGAGGTCTGCGACTTGACCGACTGCCCGGTGGTGGTGATTACGTCAACGGCGGAAGTCGACGAAGGGCTGAAATCCTTGGAACTCGGGGCCCAAGACTACGTTGTCAAGGGCGCCCATGGCTACGCAACGCTGGACAGAGCGATCACCTACGCCATCGAGCGTCACCGCATTTCGGCACAACTGCAAAGCCGCAACCAGGAACTCGCGGATCTCTTGCGACACGACGCGATGACCGGTGCTCTGAATCGGACAGAAATCTTTCGCCGCATCGATGCTGCTCGGCTTGCGCTGGATGCCGAACCTGGCCAAGCCGCGCTGCTGTTCATGGATGTGGATGGATTCAAGCAGATTAACGACAGCCACGGGCACGGTTGGGGTGATGAGGTTCTGTGTGCGGTCGCGGGTCGGCTCCAAGGCCAGGTGCGGGAGCGTGACGCAGTGGCTCGTCTTGGGGGTGATGAATTCGTTGTGCTGCTTCGCGATGCGCCCAGCTCGGAGTTTGTTTCCACAATCGCTCAACGATTCATCTCAGCAATCGGCGCTCCCCTGCGGGACGGTGGCCAGGAATTCCCAGGGCCACGGGTCACCATCGGCTACGTCACCTTCGACAGCGGTCACGAATCTGCGGACGAATTGATCAAGCGCGCGGACCAAGCCATGTATGCGGCCCGCAGAGACGCCACGCCCACGGCACAGTTCCAACCCAAGCAAGACTTGGCGCTGCGTTCGGATGAGTTGCTCGAGGCTGTTGGCGCTGGTGAGTTGGTTGTGCATTATCAGAAGGTTTGGTCCTGTGATCCGGCGTCGTCAGGGATCGTGGGATATGAAGCCTTAGTCCGCTGGCAGCACCCAGACTTGGGCTTGGTGCGTCCGCAGGACTTCATCCCGATGGCTGAGCAGGCCGGCATTGTCGCCGAAGTCGATCAGTGGGTGTTGGAGAGCGTCGTCAGCCAACTCGCGGATGCGGCCGCGAACAGTGACGGGGCTCGCTGGACAGCGGTGAACGTTTCAGCGCATTCGTTGCTGCGCGATGGCTTCGTTGCGGCGTTCATGTCGAGCCTGGAGCAAGCTGGTTGGCCTGCAGAACGGATTGTGGTTGAGGTTACCGAGACAGCGGAGATTGCCAGCTTCGACTCGGCCCGGCTGGTCCTAGATCAGCTGCGGGCTCGCGGCGTTCGAGTTGCGCTGGACGACTTCGGCGCCGGATACGCCTCGATCCGCAATCTCTACGCACTCCCAATCGACATCTTGAAGATAGATCAGGGGTTTGTTGCCGGTCTCAGCTCCGGCAATCGGGTCAACCAGGTCGCCGCGCGCTTCTTGGAGGGGCTCGTGGGTCTGGCCAAGCACCTCGGCCTGCGTGTCTGTGCTGAGGGTGTAGAGACGGCCCGGCAGTATCGCGTGTTAAGCGACCTCGGGGTGGACTGGGCGCAGGGGTATTGGCTGTCAAAGCCCGAGTCCGCGCCGGACTGGGGTATAGCCGACGGCGATGCGGAACGGGTGTCAGCGATGCTATCGGAGGAGCAGATGTTGCCAGGACAACGCCAGAACGACCCGCTTGGGGAGAACCGAATTGCAGCAGGGACCTCCGCTGCGAACCAGGAGTCGGCCGGTGACGACCGGTAAAGGCGCCTAAGGTGCACTACCTGAAAGAGGAGTTGTACGCGCTGGTGCGCACGGATCCCAGCGTTTTCGAATTCCTGCAGTCTGGTTCGCTGGACGGTATTTGGTACTGGGATGTCGACAAGCCCGAGGAAGAGTGGATGAGTCCCAAACTCAAGGAAGTCTTTGGATATGAGGACTTCGAGATCGCGAACACCTCAGCATGGTGGCAGGAGGCCATCTTTCCCGAAGACCTAGAGGTCGCACTCAAGAACTTCGAGTTGCACTTGGCCGATCCTGCTCACCCCTACGACCAGTTGGTCCGCTATCGCCACCGGGATGGATCGACCGTTTGGGTGCGTTGCCGCGGCCTGGCAATCCGAGACGAGGATGGAGTGCCGCATCGGTTGCTCGGCACCCATACCGACGTCACCGATTTGATGCAGGCACGACTCGAGTTGGAATCCGCCAATGAGGCCTTAGCAACCTCAAACCAGGACTGGAAAGAAATCGCGGCTGCGGGATCACATGACCTGCGAGCACCGGTGCGCCACATCAGTGGTGCCCTCGACATGCTGCTGTCCGATCTGGCCCCGGGTGAGTTGTCCGACACCAACACCGAACTGCTAGAGATCGTGCAATCGGCCGCCCAGCGATTGGAGGCCTTGATCGAGGATCTGCTCACTGTGGCGCGATTGAGTGGAGAAACCCCAGACCGGGCAACAACCATTGCGGTGGCAGACGTCGTCTCGGCTGTGGCGACCTCCTTGTGCGAGCAAGCGCCAACGCGAGCCCCGCAGATCATCGTGGAGGGAGAACTGCCCAACATCGTGGGTGAACCTGTCGAGATCACCCAACTCGTCACGAACCTGCTGTCGAACAGCGTCAAGTACTGCCCGACAGATACGGTTCCTCAAATCACGGTGACCGGCGAACGTACGGCGAACGGGGTTGCGTTTGAGTTCACGGATAACGGGATCGGCATAGACTCCGCTCAAGCTGATCGCATCTTCGCCATGTTCCAGCGACTGCACGCCCCAGACGCTTATGAAGGAACCGGCGTGGGATTGGCCTTGGTCAAGTCCATCGCTCAAAAACACGGCGGATCCGCTCGACTAGATACCAACTATGGCGGCCCCGGAGTCGGAGCCAGGTTCGTGGTGGAGATTCCCAGCTCGCGCGTTGTCTAACGCCTAGGCGGAGTAGCGGGATCACGGTGAGCCCACGTCCGGCTCGCGGCGATTAAGGCTAGGCTGCGGTGCGGCCTAGACTGGAGTCATGAAAATTTCCGTTGACCAAGCGTTTGCTCCCCCGGGTGAAGGTTGGGTGAGTGTTTCCCCCAAACTAACGACGGCGCGCCGTCTTGTCTTGGTGTTGGTCCTCATCCCACTCTTGGCAGTGGCCATCATCGTCCTAGCTGTGGCTGGTCAAGGCCTCATTGCCGGGCTGATGGCCTTGGGTGGTCTGCTGCTACTGATCTACCTCTGGTGGCTAATCGGTCGCCGGGTGCGGTCGTTCGGATACGTTGAACGGGAAGACGACCTGCTGGTCACATCTGGGATCCTATTTCGCAGACTGGCGATTGTTCCCTACGGTCGCATGCAACTCGTGGACCTAGTCGCCGGGCCTATTGATCGCTCCATGGGCTTGGCGACTGTGCAACTCCACACCGCCGCGGCTACGTCGGATGCGAAGATCCCCGGACTGCAGCCCGAGGTGGCCGCTGGCTTGCGCGACCGGCTCGCCAAGCGGGGCGAGGGCAGATCGGCGGGACTGTGACAGATCCTACGAGTTCGGACGCACCCGTTGTTGCGCCGGATACTAGCCAACCGCAGCACACCCACCCGATGACCCCTTGGGTTCGGACCGTTCAGGTGGTGCCCGTGGTGCTAATCGCGATTGTGCTGTTCGGCCAGGGGGCATTGTCGGGTTTGGGGGTGAGCCCGGTGTTGGTCACGGTTGGCATTCTGATCGTGATCGCCGTTTTGGTGGCCGGTGTGCAGTTTCTGGCCTGGGACCGGCTCACCTACTGGATTGATGCCGAAGGGGACTTTCGGATCGATTCTGGCATTCTCACGCGGCAACAGCGTCGACTGCAACTGTCGCGGCTGCAAAGTGTGGACGTGACACAACCGCTCTTGGCCCGCGTCTTTGGGATGGCCGCACTGACAGTCGAAGCCGCTGGGGCCGGTGACTCGCGGGCTAGCTTGTCTTACCTGCCGCTTGCGGACGCTCAAGCCTTGCGCAACGAGGTCATCGCCCGTTCAGCCGGAATGAAGGCGGACGTTGGTGAAGCACCCGAAGAGCCGCTGGTTGTGGTTCCGCCCAGGGATTTGATCATCTCGCTGTTATTGCGAGGGACAACAGTTGTCCTGTTTGCGGTCACGGTCCTGATCGTTGTGACGACCGTGTTCACCGCTGGTACTGCCGGCTTGCTGGTCTTGCTGACCGGTGGTATTCCGTTGCTGATCGTATTCGGTGAGTTCACGACCTACTTCAACTTCACTGTGGCCAGATCTGCTGACGGCCTTCGCTTGCGGTCCGGGCTGTTCCAGATCAAGTCGCAGACCATTCCCCCGGGCCGGGTCCAGGCGGTGGAGTTCGTGCAATCGTGGCTGTGGCGGCGAAAAGACTGGGTACGCGTCCGCCTCAACGTGGCGGGGCAGCCCAGTGCTGACGACGGCGACGGGTCCAGTGAGAGTGTTCTGCTGCCAGTGGCGCCCTACGATGTGGCTCTTGACGTGGTCAAACACGTCCTGCCGGGGGTTGACCTGCGGGCCATATCACTCTCACCAGCGCCGGCCAGGGCTCGAAAGCGCGCCTGGATTCAGTTCGGCCGACTCGGTGTTGGTCACGACGATCGGGTTTTTGTCACCGAGCGAGGCCGGTTTGTGAGCTACCTAGCGGTGGTGCCGCACGCGCGGACCCAGTCGGTCCGAGTGACCCAAGGCCCTTGGGAGCGGGCGTTGGATCTGGCCACCATGCACGTGGACAGCCCACCAGGACCAGTCCTGATCAGTGCGTTGTACCGGGATGCTGGCGAGGCCCGCGCGATCGCCGAGGCCCAAAACCAGCGGGCCCAAGCGGCCCTACTGTCAGATCCCAGTACACACTGGATGCGACCGGAGAATCCCCCCGCTCCGCCAACCGAGGAACCGCCAACCCACTAAAGTGCAGGCGTGGGACTAGATAACGCACCCGAGGCGTCGCAGCCCGCCGCTGGCAGCCCGCCACGGCTCAGTGTCGGTGTGGTGGGTGTTGGCCGGGCGGGTGCTGTGCTCGGTGCGGCGTTGGATCGGGCGGGGCACGCAGTCACGGTGGTCCATGCGGTCTCGGAGACGTCCCGGCTGCGGGCGCAGGCGTTGCTACCGCGTGCCAGAGTGGTCCCGATACCAGAGGTGTTCGGCAACGCTGATCTTGTCTTGCTGACAGTGCCCGACGACGAACTGGCCGCCTTGGTGCAGGCCGCGGCGAACAGCAACTGGGTGCGCGCCGGACAGTTTGTGGTGCACTGCTCTGGTCGTTATGGCACCGACGTGTTGAGTCCGGCCGCACGCGTTGGGGCGCTACCCATGGCCCTACATCCGGTGATGACCCTAACTGGGACCAGTGTCGACCTCGATCGCCTTACCGGCTGCCCCTTTGGAGTGACGGCCCCTGAGCCGTTGCAGACGGTGGCCGCCGCCCTTGTGGTGGAAATGGGTGGGGAGCCTATGTTCGTCGCGGAGGAGAGTCGCGCCTTGTACCACGCGGCGCTGGCACATAGCGCGAACCACATCATCTCCCTGGTGGCCGAGGCCATGGAACTGTTGGAGACCGCCGGGGTTGCTGATCCAGCGCAGTTGTTGCGCCCGCTCTTGACCGCGTCGCTGGACAATGCCTTGGCCTACGGAGATCAAGCCTTGACCGGTCCGGTCGCGCGCGGGGACGCGGCAACCGTGACGGCTCACCTAGCCGAGCTGGGAAACGTGTCGGCCTCGAGTCGGGCGGCCTATCGTGCGATGGCACGACGCACCGCCGACCGGGCCTTGGCGGCCGGGGTTCTGTCCCCAGCCGCGGCCGAACGGTTGCTGGAGGGGTTAGCAGAGGGGGGCGCGTTGCCGTGAGCGAGACTACCCGGGATCGGTCGACGCACCCCACCCCCAGGGTTGTGCACAGCGCCGCACAGCTTCCTGATCCCACGCCCGGACGCGAACGCGCGGTGGTGATGACCATGGGTGCGTTACATCGCGGCCATGCCGAGCTCATGTCGGTGGCTCGTGCCGCCGTGGGCCCAGACGGGGAGGTTGTTGTGACGATTTTTGTGAATCCGTTGCAGTTCGGATCTGTCGCTGACCTAGCCACCTATCCCGAAACCTGGGAAGCCGACCTAGCCGTGTGCCAAGCGCAAGGTGTCGACTACGTCTTCGCTCCCGCAGTCACCACTATGTATCCGCCAGAAGTTCCAGAGATTCTGGTCGATCCGGGCCCATTGGGTCAGGTTGCCGAAGGAGAGGTGCGCCCTGGGCACTTTCGGGGAGTGCTGACTGTGGTCTTGAAGCTGATCAACA
This sequence comes from Actinomycetes bacterium, assembly GCA_022600255.1. Lineage (GTDB taxonomy): Bacteria > Actinomycetota > Actinomycetes > S36-B12 > JAHZKU01. The sequence continues at coordinate 12,410 of JAHZKU010000060.1, forward strand.
TGGTTCGGCCCGATTACGCAGTTTTTGGGGAGAAGGACTACCAGCAACTCGTGTTGATCCAAGCGATGACGGCCGCACTCAACCTCCCGGTTGTGATTGTTGCGGCGCCGATCGTGCGCGACCACGATGGCTTGGCGTTGTCGAGTCGCAATGTGCGACTGTCGCCCGAAGCTAGGGCCGCGGCCCTAGCCTTGCCCCGGTCGATTGCCGTGGCCCAGCGTGCGGCGGTCGCTGGTCAAACGGCGGACGCGGTGTGCCGTTCGGCCAATGCCGAGTTGGCGGCCGTTGGCATCACACCTGACTACGTGTCGGTATACGACCCGCAGTTCAACCCGAACCCGGTGGCGGGGCCAGCCCGCATTCTGGTGGCCGCCTACGTTGGGGGTGTACATCTGCTCGACAATGGTGCGGTGTCGTTTGGGGGGGGCCTGTGAGCGTCATCTCAACGCCAATTGGGCACCGGCTGCGGGCCGCACCGCCGGGCTGGCAGGAAGTTGCCGATGTCATCATCGTGGGCTCTGGCATCGCCGGGCTCAGCCTTGCCCTGCATATGCGGGCGCTGGGTCATCGGGTGCTGGTGGTGACTAAGGGGGAGGTCTCAGAGGGGGCCACCCGTTGGGCCCAAGGCGGCATCGCTGCGGCACTCTCCGATGATGATTCGGCCACTGAGCACCTCGAGGACACCTTGCTCGCCGGGGCTGGCTTATGCGATTTCGGAGCGGCCCAAGTCCTAGCCGAAGGTGGTGCGGCCGCCGTACGCAGCCTGGTTGCCCTCGGGACACAGTTCGACCGCACTTCGTCAGGGGAGCTCGCGCTGACTCGCGAAGGCGGTCACCTTCGCGACCGCATCGCCCACGCTGGTGGCGACGCCACGGGCGCGGAGATTGTTCGGGCATTGGTGAGCGCGGTGTTGGCTGATCCAGAGATCGTGATCTACGAACAGGCCCTAGCGATCGACCTGCTACGTGATGCCTACGGTGCCACCCAGGGACTCACACTGCACGTCATGGGACAGGGACAACGCGACGGCGTGGGGGCGGTGCTGGCCCCGGTGGTGGTGCTGGCCACGGGCGGCTTCGGCCAGGTTTTCAACGCGACGACCAACCCCATCGTGGCCACCGGCGATGGCATGGCCATGGCGCTACGCTCCGGTGCCGAGTTGGCCGACCTTGAGTTTGTCCAATTTCATCCCACTGTCATGTGGTTGGGCACTGATGCCACTGGTCAACAGCCGTTGATCTCCGAAGCTGTCCGGGGCGAGGGTGCTGTATTAACCACCGCAAGTGGTGAGAGGTTCATGAAAGACATCCACCCGTTGAGTGATCTTGCTCCCCGTGATGTTGTGGCCAAAGCCGCGATGCGGGCAATGCTCGCAGAGGAATCGGATCACGTCTTGCTGGATGGTCGCGAGTTGGGTGCCGCCGTATGGCAGAACCGATTTCCCACAATCCTGCGCCGCAGCCGCGAGCTGGGAGTCGATCCGATTACCGAGCCGCTCCCGGTGGCCCCAGCCCAGCATTACGCCAGCGGCGGCGTCCGCACGGACTTGTTCGGCCGGTCATCGATTCGGGGGCTATATGCCTGCGGTGAGGTGGCCTGCACAGGGGTGCACGGCGCCAACCGTCTTGCCTCAAATTCCCTCCTAGAGGGTTTGGTTTTTGCGGACCGGATTGCCAAGGCCCTAGCCGCGGGCCTGCCGCCGCGCCGCGACGCTGCGGCCCCCAGAGCGACCAGCTACCTATTGCGCGCGGGCCTCCGAACGGAGTTGCAGGAAACGATGTCGGCCGGAGCTGGGGTACTCCGTTCCGCCGATTCACTAAAAGAAACTGCGGCAGTGCTCTCAACCCTGGCTGAACCGGCCGACACCAATCCGGGAGTCACCGCCTGGGAGGACGCTAATCTATTGACGGTGGCGGCCGCGCTCACTCAGCAGGCTTTCCTGCGTACGGAGACGCGTGGGTCCCACTGGCGCGAAGACTAT
>JAHZKU010000061.1 GCA_022600255.1 Actinomycetes bacterium
AAAGCGGGAAAAAGACTTCATCGATTCGGTGCCCGGAGTGGGACTTGAACCCACACGCCACCGAAGTGGCTCGAGGGTTTAAGCCTCGTGCGTCTGCCTATTCCGCCATCCGGGCCGATTCCCCGACCACTGCGATAGTAGACCGTGCGCACCGCCGCCGGCACACCTACCTGCTCACCCTCGCGAAATTGCGGACAGTTACGCTCGTCACCGAAGGTATGCGGGCGTGCTGCATGACAGGGAGGTCCTGTGCGGGTGATTACAGGTAGGTCTTGCGGGGGTGCAGCGCGTGGGCACCACTCGTTCGATCCAAGAACAGCAACCCGTCGAGGTGGTCGACCTCGTGCTGAATCGCGCGGGCCTCAAAGGCATCAGTCGTGATCGTGATCGGCTCGTGCTCGCCGGGCAAGTAGCCAGTGACCACCAATCGGCTAGCTCGGCGGACGTCCCCGGTGAAGTCTGGGACAGACATGCACCCTTCGCGCGATTGGGTCTTGCGGGTTGCGGTTACGATGCTCGGATTGATCAGGACGAATCGGCCGTGCTGGGTCTTCGTCTTTGGGTGTTCTGTGACATCAAGGCAGAACACCCGCGCCCTTTCCCCGATCTGATTGGCCGCTAGCCCCACACATCCCGGCGACACCAGCATCGTTGCAACTAGGTCCGCGGCCAACCCGATTGTTGCCGGATCCGTCGGGCTGACCTCGGGGCATGGCTCGGACAGCAGTTTGGCTGGGGCCGTCAGCACGGGCCGGACTCGGCCTTGCGGCAACTCGAACGATAGATCCATCCTGCTGGCTACAAAACGTCTTCTTCAGCAGGCCGCAGGCTGGCAACCACGTCGAGCTCATCCGCTAGCTGATCGACCCGCTGCGCCACAAGACTGGTATCGGTGTCGGCCGGGAACTCCACTTCCGCCCCGAGAACGTAAAGGCTGCCACGCAATCGCGTCGAGATGTCGGTGATGTTCCCCCCGAACTCCGCCAGCAGCGCCGTGGCCTGCTGCACAATTCCGGGGCGGTCCGAACCGTGCAGCGTGAAGATCTGTGGCGGGCCCAATGCCGTTCGTTCTGCCTCTGGCACCGGAACAACCAGCACCGAGAGCGGTTCATCATCCAAGTGGGAGAGCCGAGACTTCAGCGCAGCGATGTTGGCAATGTCGGCAATCAGCGTCATCGCGAAGTGGCCCCGCAACAGAGTCATCGAGGAGTCCTCCAGATTGCCACCGAGGTCAGCGACCGCAGCCGCAACTTCAGCCACAATCCCGGGCCGATCATGCCCGACAACAGTTACCGCAACACTGCTCATCCCCCCAATCTAGCGGGCGCCGCATACTTAGCACCGACTGCGCGCCGACCTTGCCCGCGGTTGCGCCTCCCCACTGGCCAATGACGTCCAATAACCACCCAGAGCATCTACTGGGCAAGAGACAACGCAAGGCCATCCAGAATGTCTCGTTCGGAGATGAACACCGTTTCGGCGGACAGGCGCCGAACAACGGCCCGCAAAATCAGCGCTCCACTACAAATCACGTCTGCCCGGCCCGGCTGCATCACGGGCAGTTCTTGCCGCTGAGCTGTCGTCATGGCCAACAGGTCTGCCACAGCATCTTCAACCGCAGACACGCTCAACTCCGCACCATCAATCTGGGCTGGCTCATACCTTGGCAATCCCAGCACCAGTGCCGCGACCGTTGTAGCGGTTCCGGCCAATCCAACCGCGCCCAGCGCTGCGCCGAGATCAACCTCCTGCTGGACGGCGTCGAGGGCCTGTTCCACCGTCTGCTCGATTAATTCGACGTCATTGGCTGTCAACGGGTCTGAAGACACAAGTCGTTCAGTCAATCGCACGCAACCGATGTCAACACTGGCCCAAGTCTGCGGTTGGTCGTTGCCCAGGATGAACTCCGTGGAGCCGCCACCGATGTCAAAAACCAAGGTGGGTCGCGGATACTGTTGGTTGGCGGTGGCACCCTCGAATGACAAGGCGGCTTCCTCATGACCCGAAATCACTTCGGGTGAGATGCCGAGCCGCTCTTGAACTCCTGCCACGAATTCTGCTGCATTGCTGGCATCGCGACTGGCTGACGTTGCCACGAAACGACGATCGACCACCTGATGCTCGTCCAGTACGGCCGCGTACTCCGAGACGGCGGCGAAGGTCCGCTCCAATGCGGCGGGCGACAAGCGACCGGTCCGATCCACGCCCTCTCCAAGCCGCACCGTGCGCATGAGTCGGACGACTTCGTGGCAATGGCCTGCCGACACATCCGCGATCAGCAATCGGATTGAGTTGGTGCCGCAGTCGATCGCGCCTACGTGGTTCATTTGCCGGACTCCTCGGTTGAGACACAGGGCTGGGCGGACTCGGGCCCCAGGAGCGCTAAGACCTCATCGCCCAGCGGGTTGATACCGGGGCCAGCGGCCAATGCATGTGCGGCCAGCACGTGGAGGCACTTCACCCGATTCGGCATACCACCGGCAGAGATACCGGCAATCTCCTCGGGCTCCCCCAGTTGCGCTCGACGCGCCAAATAGTCTTCGTGTGCAGCCGCGTAGGAGGCCGCTAGGTCTGCGTCTTGTTGGATTCGTTCCTGCATCCGCGCCATAAGGCCGCTGGCCTCCAGGGTTCCGATCGCGGCGTTCTTGCGCGGGCATGTGAGATAAAACGTGGTTGGGAACGGCGATCCGTCAGGCAAGCGCGGGGCCGTGGTTGCGACGTCGGGCAAGCCGCAGCGGCAGCGATGGCCGACCGCGACTAAGCCCCGCATCGGTCGGCCCAGTTGCTGCCGCATCGCCGCTTGGTCAGCCAAACTGACCGGCGTCGTCACCTGGGCGCATCCTCGCGCACTGCAACTTCTTCGTCGGTCAAGTCCGCAGGGCGCCGCCCGCTGGACGACTCAACCGAACCCCACACTCGGCCCCACCAAGTGTCGGGCAGTTCCTCGAACGCTTCGGCCTGCTCCTGAGCGGGATCGACCACGATCAACCCTGCTTCACCTGGCCGGACCATGTTGAGCCGAAGCCGTGCCTGATCCTCCACGTACTGCGGATCCTGCCAGGAATCGCGCTGCTGTTGGAGCGCGTCTACCCGCACTTGAGCTGCGGCGATGTCTTCGCGCAGTTCTACGAGATTCGCTCGCTGCGTGAGCCAACTCCGGACCGGCAGCACCAGCATCAGCGCGATGGCCAAGAGAGCGCCCACCAGCGCCAGCGTGCGACCGTTTGAGGCCTGGCGGGGAGCCGGGCGCGTGACCAGATCCGGCGCGTTACCGGGGTCACTCAGCTCTGCCTCCATAGGCACACCAGCGTCAACCGTCATAGACACGATCATCACACGGTGGCCCGGTCACGGGCGTGAGCGGCACGAGTGTTTATGGGTTGAATCGAGGAAACGCCTGGCTGCCGGCGTAACGAGCGGAATCGTCGAGCTCCTGCTCGATCCGCAGCAACTGGTTGTATTTGGCAACTCGCTCGCTCCGAGCCGGAGCACCACTCTTGATCTGGCCACAGTCGGTTGCCACGGCTAGGTCGGCGATGGTGGTGTCTTCGGTCTCGCCTGACCGATGACTCATCATGCAACTGAAGCCGTTGCGATGTGCCAGGGACACGGCCTCGAGGGTTTCGGACAATGTTCCGATCTGGTTGACCTTTACCAAGAGTGCGTTGGCGGCTTCCTCATCGATCCCACGCTGCAGCCGAATCGGATTCGTCACGAATAGGTCATCTCCGACGATCTGGGTCTTGCTGCCCAACTCCGTCATGCAGTGAACCCAGCCCGTCCAGTCTTCCTCATCCAGCGGATCCTCCAGGCTGACCAGTGGGAAGTCGGCGACCAAGGAACCGTAGTACGCCGTCATCCATTCGGCGCTGCGGCCCGCTCCCTCGAACTGGTACTGACCGTCCCGAAAAAACTCGCTCGCGGCAACGTCCAACGCCAGGGCAACGTCGGCGCCTGGGGTCAGTCCAGCGTTGGTAATTGCCGAGACAATAACCTCCAACGCCTCACGATTGCTGGTGAGGTTGGGGGCAAACCCACCTTCGTCACCCAACCCCGTGCTCAGGCCACGCTCGTGTAAAACCGACTTCAAGGCGTGGTAGACCTGCGCCCCCCAGCGAACAGCGTCGGAGAACGTCGGGGCACCGATCGGAGCAATCATGAACTCTTGGATATCGACGTTGGAGTCCGCGTGCGACCCACCGTTCAAGATGTTCATCATCGGCACCGGCAGCACGTGCGCGCCGGGGCCGCCAAGGTAACGGAAGAGCGGCAGGTCTGCTGAAAGGGCCGCTGCCCGTGCGACCGCCAGGGAAACACCCAGGATCGCGTTGGCGCCCAACCGACTCTTGTTCTCCGTGCCATCCAAGTCGATCATCGCTTGGTCAACCAACCGTTGTTCGGAGGCGTCGAAGCCCAAGATCTCCGGTGCGATTTCGTCTTCGACCGCAGCGCAGGCCTGAAGGACTCCTTTTCCGCCGTAGCGGGAATCGCCATAGCGACGTTCGGCCGCCTCAAATGCGCCCGTCGAGGCCCCGGAGGGAACGTCAGCCCGGCTGACAGTGCCATCGTCCAGACCCACTTCTACCTCTACTGTGGGGTTTCCCCGCGAGTCCAAGATTTCCCGTGCGATCACTACATCGATGCTGGCCATGATCCTTTGGTCCCTTTCCTTCGCTCATT
>JAHZKU010000062.1 GCA_022600255.1 Actinomycetes bacterium
CAGGCGCCAAGGGACAACACTACTCTCGGCCTATGAAAGACACGCAGTCCCCCGAACGCGACGTCGTTGTGATCAGGCGTTCTTCGCCGGGTCAGGCCATCCTCTTCTTTGCAGCCGGCTTACTGATCGGTGTTGCCTTCTTACTGGGTTGGGTTTTTGCGCAGCAGTCGATGAGCAATGCCGTTGCCACCGCGCCACTGGACGGGCTGGCGCAGGAGCAGGCGGCCGCCGGTGCCGCAGTCACGCCCGCCGCTGATGTGGAGAAGTGTCGCAAATCTGGCAAGAACAAGTCCAACCACAACGGTGGGTCTGGCACGCCAGTCACTGCGACGGGCACGAACAACGCCGGCGCCAAGTTCGAGCAAGGCAAAGGGTCCACCGGTGCCCTAGATGGTCTCGCGGTGTCGACTGAGGGCGGCTCCACGGTTGGGATCGATGGAGGTCAAGGCGTTGGCGACAACGGGAACGGAATTCAGGGTAACGGTTCGAGCGTCAATATCATCGCCAATGACGGTTCCACCGTGAATGTGGGTAGCGGTGATCAAGCGGTCAGCGAGTCCACGCCGGTCCCCGATGATTCCAACTCCGGCCCGAACAACGTGAGCCCGACGCAACAGACGCAGCAAGAGCCAAGCAGCGCACCCGCAACCGCCACGGCCCCGGCGATGCCGGTGGCCGTCGAGCCTGCCACCGCGCCTTCGGCAGAGGTGGCGAACGGCAACTAGCTGTTGGCAGCGGCCGACTCAGCCAATGACCGGGTGGCCGCGGGCGTTGAATCCGCGCCGAACCACGACACTTGCACAAACAGATCACCAGATTTGAAGCCCACCAGCGACCCGTCTGCGGTGCTGTAGGCCGCATCGCCGATGCCGCTAAGACTCTTGGTCTTACCTAGCAAATTCGCGGATTCCTGATTGGCGTCGAAAGTCGCGGCATCCGCGACGAGGACTTGAACAACATCAACACCGCCACTGGTCTTGGTCCAGTCACAAATGGATTGGGTCTCGTTCGATAGACCCTCGTTGAAAGCGCCGGGATTAAAGGTGCTGCCAGTGGTGGCGTTCACTTCGGCGTCGGTGAGCAGCCCGCAGGGATCCGGAAAGGACCCGCTGGTGGTCCCACTCTGGTCCTGGGCATCGGATCCGGACGTCGAGTCTGAGCCGCAGCCCGAGATTCCCAGGCTCAAGCCCGCCACCAGTGTCAGTCCGATGACCATGTGCGCCCGTCGACCGAGTTTGGCATCCGCGGCAGGCTTGGCTACTGGCGCAGGCACGCTCTGGGTCGTGGGGTTGTGGGTCATACCTCAAGACTAGGGAACCGTTCTGGCCCAGTCTGCAAATGTGTCCCCAGCGGTGATCGGTTGCGGGACCTTGGTCACCCTTACACACGGGTCAAGGTCTGGTCAGTGTGCGTAGACTCCAGCGATGGAACCACGCGCCAACGTGTGGGCCGTCAGATTGAACCCCACGGCACCGTTCGGCGTATCGCCAGAAATGCCCAGCTTTGGGACGTCGAGCGCATGAACAGTGAAAATGTAGCGATGGTCTCGGTCCCCCGGCGGCGGTGCGGCCCCGCCATACCCCCGCTCCCCGAAGTCGTTGATGAACTCCACACAGCCTTCGGGAGCACCAACACCGTCAAGTACCACCCCAGAGGCCAGAGTGGTGACGGTGACCGGGATGTCGACAATCAACCAGTGCCACCAGCCCGAACCCGTCGGCGCGTCCGGATCAAAACACGTCACGGCATACGATTGCGTCTCTAGTGGTGCGCCCGACCACTGCAGGTTCGGTGACACGTTGTCCCCGCCCGCACTGCCGTGGGCATGCTTCGGATCAAGTCGGTCGCCGTCCTGGAAGTCGGCGCTCCAGACCTGCATTGATTCAACCGGCGGCAGTGCTTCATGCGGATGCTGAGCTTGGGCGCGGTCTAATCTCATAACCCCTCCAAAGGATGACCAGTCCAATCCGGACGTCTACAAGTCTATCGATCCCGCGATCGCTTGGCGTAGGTTAGGCCGGTCATCAAGTACCGTAGACCCTGTGAGTGCTGCATCAAGAACAATCCACCCGTTGGCCATGCCGGACTTGCCCAAGGCGGTGGTGGACGAACAAGGCCACCCCCAGTTCGGGGTCTACCGAGGAATCCCCGAGGAGATCGATCTGTCGGGTCTGGGTCACCCTTACTCCCGAAATCGGTTGGGTGAGTTTCTACGTCACAAGCGTTGGATGTACATCTTCGCCACCACCGACGAGATTCAGATTGCCGGAGCCATCGTGGATGCTGGCCCAACGGGGACCGGTTTCTTGTCCGTCACCGATCGGGCAACAGGCGAGAAACTGGCCGATGCCAGCCGCCCAGGCGGTACCCGGCCGCTTGTCCGAGTGAGCAACAAGCCTGCGGCTGGCCATCGGTCACACTACGTCCTGCCGGGCACGCTGATGACCGCACGCGCCGACGACCGAGATCTACGCTTCCAAGCGTCGTTCCATCTCATTCCCTTCCTACCCATGCTGTCCGACCCCTGGATCGATCTGGACCTGTGGCTGGAATTGGACGCTCACGATGGGATCACCGCGGTATCAGAGATCGCTGGCAGCCCGCCCATGGTGACGACCACCGCGAAGAACGCCGCCCTGCCGGTTCGCGGTCAGTTGACGTTGAACCGCGATGGTCACAGCACCGAGTTCAGTCTGGCCGCTGGGCTAGGCGGATTCGACTTCACCAGTGGGTTTCTCCCCCGCGAAACTTCGTGGCGCTGGGCTTTCAGCGTTGGCCAATCTGCGGACAATCGCTCGGTCGGGCTCAACCTGACGAGCGACTTCACGGGCATGGGAGGTCGCAGTGGCGAGAACATGATTTGGCTGGATGGCGTACCCCACCGCTTGAATCCCAGCGCCGACATTAGCTTCGACCAGACTGAGCCCTTGAAGCCATGGCACATCACGACGAGCGACGGCGCCGTAGATCTGATCTTCAACCCGATGTCGGTTCACAAGGAGTCACTGAACCTTGGCGCGGTGCGCAGCAACTTCATCCAGCCTGCAGGCCACTTCTCAGGCTCGGTGCGAGTGGGTGACGAACGGATTGTTGTGGATGCGCTGCCCGGTGTTGTTGAAGACCAAGACATCCTGTGGTGATCAGTGTCATCCGAAACTGAACTGCAGGTTGCGCCGCTGGTGATCTCGGCGCCGTTTGGCAATTACTTGCAGCCGGTTGG
>JAHZKU010000063.1 GCA_022600255.1 Actinomycetes bacterium
CATTGAGGAGTACTTCACGCCAGAACGTGCCGCCGCCTCCCAAGCCCTGAAGGCTCCCGAGACGAGTCGCGCTTGAGCGTGAATACCGTTCGATAACGGGCCGGGACGGTACTCCCAGGTCGGTTTAAATCCACGGCTGCAACTGGCACACTAAACGGGTGCGTCTCTTCCCCATCTTCGGCCTAGCCCTAGGCGTTGCCCTGATTGCCTCCGCCTGCTCCAGCTCAGAGTCGGCTGTCGAACCGGCGGCGCTACCGGCCGCGCCGACAGCCAGCATCGAGTCCGTCACGCCTGAGCCAACCAGCATCCCAACCCCTTCCCAGCCCAAGGGAAAGGTGCTCTACCTCACGTTCGATGACGGACCCACGAAACCGTACACCACGCAACTGTTGACGGCGTTGCAGAACAGCGACGCGACCGCGACCTTCTTCGTAAACGGAAACATGGCCAGAGCCAACCCCGATGTCCTGCAAGCCATCACAGACGCTGGCCAGGCAATCGGTAATCATTCGTACGATCACCCCAACTTCACGAGCCTGTCTGACGCTGAAGTGGCCAATCAGATTAAGTCGACCACAAAGGTGGTCGGCGCAGCGATGGGCGCCTGCGTTCGTCCGCCCTACTTGGCGACCAACGACCGCATCCGCGCTGTTACGAAGGGTCTCGGCTATGCCACGATCATGGGCGACCTGGCTGCACAGGATTGGACCAACCCCAGCGTCCCGGACTTGGTCGCCTCACTGCGCGGGGCCACGCGAGATGGCAACGTGATCATCCTGCATGATGGTCCGGCTGACCGTGCCAACACCGTAGCCGCCGTGAAGCAGATGTTGCCGGTATGGCGTAAGCAGGGATATAGTCTCGCGGCGCTACCAAAGTGCTCGCCTCGCAGCAGTTAAGGCTCAGAGCGTTACTTGCGGTTTGGCGCCAAGGTGTGACCCTCGACGGCAGCGTTCTGTTGGCCGGGCCAGCGTTAGCACAAACCCCCACCAACCAAGCCAAACACCAATCCCTCGCAACGTTGGGGCAATATGTCCGCGTCCACGACGTCTGGACCGACAACGGAGCCGCCCAACTGGGCCTTTCAGGGGTTCACTTAGTAGCGGCTGAAAAACCAACGGCGGATCAAGTGGTCAACGGATATCTGCCCACGATGAACGGGATGCCAGCACAGAATCACCGTCTGGGCCCGATTTCATCGTCGCGTACGGACTCTTGGTGCGGTTCGGGGCTCAGATAGCACTCTTTCAAGAGCCCAGCCCTCGGAGACTGCACCGAGGAAGCCCGGTCCAGGGAGTTCGAATAACTCAACGTGACTACAGAGCCGCTACAGTACCGATCGCGGTCGAGTGGTCTTCCATCGTCGTTGGCGGATTCAACCGGTAGTCGCAACGTTCCTTGATTGGGACTGGTTGTGATGGGTCGTCCCGGGATACCGATTCAGGTCCGACGTGAGTTCTGGCAACAGATCAGGATTGGGTTGTGGACACGATGTGTCGCGACAGGGCGGACGGCGCCGAAGCGTTCGTCTGGTCACGGCTGCGACCGCAGCGGCCAAGTCTGATCCGGCTGACCGTCTCGAGTGGTTTGCTGGGGATGCGGGGCAGTGTGACTTTTGGTTCCCGCCGCGCAAGCTCCCGTTGGAGGGGCGTCATTGCTTCGACCCCTTGAATCCGCCGTCACATTTCGGCCACTATTACACGAACCCCCCTTGTTGCGTCTGTCGCTCTACTCACGGCGCGCAAGCGAGTCACGGATTGCGTAGGGTGACAAGGGCTTCATTCCCGTGGAGTATCAAGCGAGGACTCCAGATGACAGAAACCAAACAGCGACTTTCAGGTCTTGACTACCAGTTCTTGGGCATCGAAGACAAAAGCCAGACCCACATGCACATCGGCAGTCTGCTTACTTTCGAGGGACCCTCACCGGGGCAACAGGAATTACGGGACTTCATCGCCTCCCGCATCAGCTTGGTGCCCCGCTTCCGACAGCGCATCATGTCCACCTCGGTTGACACCGGCAAACCGTACTGGGTCGACGATCCAGCCTTCAACTTCGAAGATCATGTCGTGGCCGTGGCACTACCTGCCCCTGGCAATCGGGCCGACTTGGAAAGATTTGTGGGTGAGTTCTTTTCGACTCGGCTGGATCGAAATCAGCCATTGTGGCGGATGTGTTACGTAGAAGGTCTTCCTGGCGACCAGTGGGCTGTCATCATGAAGATGCATCACTGCATGGTGGATGGACTTGGGGCTCTGGATCTTTTTGCGGCTCTGCTGGATCTGACTCCAGAACCCCGTGAAGTCGCGCAAGAGGAGTTCGTACCGGACGAGTTGCCAGGCAAGCGTCAGGCTCTCGCCGAGCAGGCGAAACGGATAGTGGATCGTGCTACCGGAGCTACGAAATCGCTCACCTCCATGATTGCCAACCCGGATGAGGCGGGCCCGAAGATTCTTGAAGTCGCCAAAGGCCTAGCGGAAACAGCACAAGCAGCCTTGCCTCTTCCAGTGGACACTCCACTGAATGTGGAAACTGGGCCACTACGCGGATTCTCTGGGACGTCTCATTCCCTGGCTGATTACAAGGCCATCAAGAACGATCTCGGCGGAACCGTCAACGACGTGGTCTTGACCGTTTCGGCGGATGCCCTAGGTCGCTATCTGCGCCATCTCGGTATGGATACTGACGGCTTAGAACTGCGCGCTGAAATCCCTAGTTCAGTGCGACAAGAAGACCAAGGTAGCGACAAGGCGAACGTCTTCGTCGTCTTGGCAGTTCAACTTCCCGTGGGTGAAATGGCTCCCGGCGAACGGTATGAGGCCGTCAACGGGTCGATGCAGACCGTCAAGGGCTCTGGTATCGCCACCTCAGTCGGCAAGGTTCTCAAAGCCACGGACTTCCTGCCGCCCACACTGTTGGCCCAGACCTCCCGGCTCGTTTTCGGCAAAACTCTGTTCAATGTCTTAGTCAGCAACGTGCCAGGCGTGCAGTTCCCGGTCTACATGAACGGCAGTCGGCTACTCGGCCTGTCGCCACTACCGTGGGTGGGCCCGCAACAGGCTCTGTCGGTAGCCTGTATCTCCTATAACGGCGAACTCAGTTATGGATTCATGTTTGACCGTGAGGTGGTAACAGAAGGTCAGTTGGTCGCCGACTACTTTGACGAGGCGTTTGCCGAACTCAAAGCATCCATCGAGGGCTAGTCGATAACCTGCTACTTGCCCGACCCCCAAAACGCAGAATCCTCATCGGTGTCGGTGGTGCTCTGATCGCCGGGTTGGTGATCGGTCAGGATGGCTGCCATAAGTGCCTTCGCGATGAGGACTGCAGCAATAGTTCCAGAGCACCAATGAGTGCCAGTGCGAACTCTTGGGCGATCACTTTGTGTTGATGGATTGCCGCAAGCCCGGGGGCGCAGTCTCGCCTTGGCAGCGCTGCTCAGGCCGCCCCGTTCAACAGGTTCTCGGCACCACTCCGGAAGGGGGTTTCTTCAGGATTGCTGTTCAGGTGGGCAGGAACTGTCGCCCCCGAAGGTTCCCGCCGGGTCTGCTAGGCCGCCAACTGCATGTCAGTCGGGACCAGTGCTTCTCTCAGCCATTCTGCGGCGCCGGATGCCTGCTTGGCCGCCTCCCAAATGGCCGCTCGCTTGTCGTCCAGCTTGGTGAGCCACGAGCGCGAGTAGGCTCGCTGATCGGCCCAGAACCCCGTCGATATTAAAAGCTGCTGGCTCAGTGCCGCGCCGCCTAGGTGGACGAGCGCGTGCAGGGTCATGCCAGCGTAGCCGTTGACGGCGTCATGGCCCGGTACTCCCATCTTTGCCCTGAACCGAAAGGTAGCTGGGCGTAGTCACCATCACTGAGAGGTGCGGCTGGATCCTCCGGGTCAATGCGGCATTGTTGGATGCTGTCCTCGGATCTGGGGCAGGAGTGAGGCATTGAGGCTGGAGTGGTCAGTTGAGGATGCGGTGGGGGGTTGGCGAGGTGGTTGACGTAGGCCTAATACAAGATGGAGACGCACAAGTGCAGAGAAACAGAGGAGGAGACATGAGCGAGAATGCCGAAGCTCAGGTTAACGCAGGGGCGTCGTCGGGCCTGTGGGAGCGACCGCATCTGGTGTTTCTGGGGATCGCATACGGGTTTTCATGGGTGTTGTGGATCGCCGCGTGGCTGATCGGCAACACCACCGATGCCGGCGATCTTCTGTTCAACGAGAACATTATCTGGAGGTTGGTGTTCGTCGGGGACGTCTCTGCGGTGTTGTTCTGGTCGTCATTGGTGGCGCTGGTCGCGGTGTACGGTCCGATGCTCGGCGGTTTCGTCGCCAGTCGAGTGGACCCCGCCATCCCGAAAGGGGACCTGGGCAAACGAATCCGCAAGGTGAATGTGGGCGGGCGTGAGTACGGTCTGGTGATCTTGATCCTGTTGGCCGTCACCATCCCACCCCTGATACTCACGATGTTGACCGCCCAACTGTCCAATGACGGCCCGTCACTGGGTCAACTGGTCCCATTCTTGGTGATGTTCTTCGTTTTGCAGTTCTTTACCTCGGGAACTGAGGAGATCGGCTGGCGCGGCTACCTGACCCAAAAACTCTTACCTGGTCGTGGCTTCTGGGACACCGGGTGGGCGGTGGGCATCGTGTGGGCGATCTGGCACCTACCGGTAGTGATCATGATCTTCCTGCAGCAAGGAATGGTGCACGTTCAAATACTAGGGTCACTGGTCGGCTTCGGTATCGGAATCGTGGCAATGGCAATCTTGCAGGCCTGGTTCTACGAGCGCACCCGAAGCGTCTTTCTAGCCATGTTCATCCACGCAATCTTCAACACACTCCCACTAACAATCGTCCTGCTGTGGGAAGGCTCCCCAGCCGCAGTACTTGCCAACGTCCTGCTGTGGGTGGTGGTCATATACATCAAATCCAGTACCGATAAGGCCGCCAAACTGGTCTCCGGATAGTGGTTCACCGCCGAGCGTTTTTGGCATGATTCACCCAGAAAGGGACACGCCGGTGCAGAACCCGTGTCCAGAACTGGTTCGCGTCAAAACCTTGCTCAGCTAGTTCTGAGACTTCGCCACTTCCCTGTCGTGAAGCGCCGTTTCCTCACTACTCTCAGCGGCAGAAGTCTCAGCGGCAGAAGCCAGCTACAGTGTGTTTCGCAGGCGCCGCTGACAAGAAACCCCTCGCGGAAACCGACCTGTCTGGAAACCAGCTGTCCGAGGTTTTCCGCGACCCTTTTGAGGTTGGGCTCGACACGATTGTGGGTGGCTGCGATGAACGTTCAATTTGAGGTGAGGTACTCGTAGATCGTAGAGCGGTTCACGCCGAATTCAGTCGTATCTGGCACATTGATGCTAGGGCGCACGGTTCGCCCGGTCACGGTCAGGCGAGTGATGCGCCACGCACCACCACAATCACCGTGGCGTGTCCTCTCGGCAGTTGAGTTTCGATGCGTCCGTGGTTAGGGGCACCGCGAGCGAAGGAGGGAGACTGTCGAAAGGCCGCTCCAAGCGACAGCACAAAGCGCAAACAGGCCCCTTATCTGATTTCAGCGATCAGGCGAGGGCTCAACTCGACGACCCCAAGGCTGGCCGGCCTGTCGCCACCCGGTAACCGATTCCGAGCAGCCCGCACCAACCACTTGACTTACATAGAAGCGTCCCCGATCCGGAGTCACCTATCGAAACTGATCACAGGGTTTTCAGGTCCGAGCCCGCGGCCCCGCGGTGCCATTACACCTGAACGCTCTCGCCGTCGAGCGACGCGCCGCTTGCATCTGACGACCTCCGACTGCCTATCGGCGGTGTTCGAGGTGGACGACGGATCGAGTGTGGATCGTGAGGGAAACCCGGGGCACGACGAGGACGATCCAGCGACAACGCGTTGAACCGCCCCGAAATGTTCCGGGTGAACCATTCCCTTGCTCGCGACGCTACCTGATCCTGAATCCACGGCGCAGCTTCGTTTTGTTTCCGGCTGCATCGCCGGCCACGATCTTGAGCTTGTAGCGCCCTGGCTGGAGCCGATTCAGGTTCTGGTTGAAACGGTCCGAAGCGTCGTCACTAATCAGGGCAAGCATCCTGAACTTGCACCTTTTGGACCCGGTCATGGAACCGTCCGAGAGGAGGTGCCTGCACTTGCCGCCAAGTCGCTTCAGACCCAACTTCAGGACGTCTATTTCCGAATCGTCAGTGACGATGCCCTTGATGCGCTTCACTTTCGGGGCCTGGTAGGTCCGTCCGGGCTTCGGTCGACCCTTCAGCGTCAGGCTCGGCGCGATGTCATCCGAAGCGGACTCTTCGCCGGGTGCGGCTACGAGATCATCGTTCCCCGGGTTCGGCTCGAAAGGTTGCGGCGGATCAACCACCTGGACGCCGCGCCAGTCACCCTGCTGCGCTGAGGAGCCAGCCTCAGAGACCCGCTGCAGGTCTTCATGGGCCAGATCACTGGTGAACAGCTCGCTGCCGTCCTGCTGTGGCACACCCCGGGTGAACAGCAGCCGGGTACCGTCGGGCGAGTAGCTTGCGTGGGTCTCGTCGAAGCCGGGCGTTTCGGTCAGCCATTCGGTGTGGCCGTCAGAGAGGCGCACCGTCTTGAGGTCCCACTGGCCACCCCGAAACTCGCTGAACAGCACCTTTCTGCCGTCGGGGGAGAAGGTGGAACTCCACAACAGGCTCTGTCCGGGGTAAACCTGCTCGTCAGAGCTCCCGTCAGGCGTGGTCACTCTCACCGCGTAGCGGCCATTCTCCGAATGAACATAGGCGATCCGAGAACCGTCCGGAGAGAAGTTCGGCGTTGCGTTGAATCCGGAGTTGGTCAGCGGTTCCTGGTTCGTCCCGTCCGCCGACATCGTTGCGATGTCCGATCCGTTCACACCATGGTTCACGTAGACGATGGAAGTCTGGTCAGGACTGAAGTCAGGGTCCGATGCGGATTGTGGGTCGTTAGTGAGTACGCGCCCACGGCCGTCCCGACTCCAGATCATGATCTGAGAGGACTCCTCATCACCGAGTGGCGAGTCGAAAGCGATTCTGGTCCCGTCATGCGACCAGCTCGGATGCCGCTCGAGGCCACGACCGAGCTCTCTGGTGACCTGACCGTTGCGGCCGTCGCTGATGAACAGGCCGTTGCCGCCTTGGCCGTGCCCGACGAAGACGATGTCGGAGTTGGCCGTTGCTGCTCGTGCCGCTGGAATCGCAATGATGTTCGCCACCAGTACCACCAAGATAAGCCCGACCCCCGTCAGGGAGAGTTTCTTGAATGTCATGGCTCCTCCTCGTGTCCATTCGCCGTATGTGGGAGTGATGATTGCCATGTTCGGGAACTAACACTTTTTCGGGGACATCACCTGATCGGAGCACTCCACGCTCTCGCTCGCCCCGTCATGAGAGACGCGGTCGGCCAACACCCGCAGAGCGTCCGTGAGGTGGATGGTGTTGTCGCCGGGGTGGGTGGCACCTAGGGTGACGCGTTTGGCTTCGATGCAACGGATGGGCCCGGTGGCGTCCCGACGGCTCATCGATCGAACCAACCATTCGCGACGATCTGCGACCACCGGGGCCGCAACCCGGCATACTCAGCACTATGCAGGTGGAGGACTTCGACGACCGGCCCCCGCATCACCCGGAGGCCCCTTTCCTGGATCGGCTGTCATTGCGCCGAGTTGACCGGGATATCTTCACCGGCTGGTGCCACGCGGGCGCTCCACAGCGCGCGTTTGGGGGCCAGGTAGCCGCCCAAGCCCTGGTCGCTGCGGGAACGACGGTTGAGCAACCCGGGCGCCGCGTCCATTCCTTGCACTCCTACTTCCTGCGGCCAGGGCGAACCACGGACCACATTGTCTACCAAGTGGATCGGCCCAGGGACGGTCGTTCCTTCTCCACACGCAGGGTGCGCGCCGTGCAGTATGGCGAGACAATCTTCACGATGTCGGCCTCCTTTGCTAAAGCACAGTCTGGCCCGAGCCATGAAGAGACGTTCCAAGTCGACGCTGCAGAGTCGTGGCTTTCCGCTATCCCGGGACCCAACGAAGTCGCCGAACTGGATATTCTCGCGCAAATCAAGCGCAACAATAACTACTCCGGAGAGGATTCCGATGACTCGGCACGTCGAGCAGGCTTCCCCGATCAGGACCTAATCGACCTGCGCTTCGTGCCGAAGGATCGTGTCGTCGGACTCCAGGGCCAGCGTTGGGATCGGATGGCCTGGATCCGTACCAAGGAGCTGCTACCGCCGGATAACCTCGTACAATCCTGTGCCCTGACTTACTTCTCCGACCTAACTCTGGTGGGTACCGTGCTGAGTCACTACGACGACCAAAACCCCACGATCGGTGTGCAGCAAGACGTCGCGTCGATCGACCATGCGCTGTGGTTCCATGCCCCGATCCGCGCCGACGAATGGGTACTTTTCGTTACGAAAAGCCCGATCAGCGGCGGTGGGCATGGCTTCGCACGCGGCGAGTTCTTCAACGAGCAGGGCAACTTGATCGCTTCGGCGGCACAGGAAGTTCTAGTCCGCGACCGACCAGCGTGACGGCGCGGGCGTCGTTAAAGCATCTTCGACAAGAAATCCTGAAACCGTATGTTCTTGGGGTTCTCCAGAATCTCCCTAGGCGGCCCAGATTCGGAGACGATGCCATCGGCGATGAACACCAGTTGATCGCCGACCTCACGGGCGAAACTCATCTCGTGGGTTACCACGAGCATGGTGCGGCCTTCCTCAGCCAACTTCTTCATTACGTCCAGGACTTCCCCCACAAGTTCGGGGTCAAGTGCGGATGTGGGTTCATCGAAGAGCAGCAGTTTGGGGTCCATCGCTAAGGCCCGCGCGATAGCCGCACGTTGCTGTTGCCCGCCCGATAATTGATTGGGATACACCAGCGCACGGTCTTCCATCCCCACTCGGATCAGCAATTCCATGGCACGTTCTTTGGCTTCGGCCTTCTTGACGCCACCCACAAGCACCGGCGCTTCCATCACGTTCTGCAGCGCGGTCATGTGTGGA
>JAHZKU010000064.1 GCA_022600255.1 Actinomycetes bacterium
ACCAGGCCGAATCCATCACTGCATGCGCATGATCGGCTTGGCCGAGCGCGCCCTCACCCTGGCTTGCGAGCGCGGGCTGAGCCGAGAGGCGTTCGGCAAGCCCATCGTGAACCTTGGTGGCAACCGGGAGCGGATCGCCGAAGCCCGGCTGGCGATCGATCAGGCTCGCTTGCTGGTGATGCGCGCCGCCTGGTTGCTGGACACTCATGGCGTGCAAGGGGCCCGCACGGAGGTCTCTGCGATTAAGGCGGTGGTGCCCCGGATGACCTGCGACATCATCGACATGGCCATCCAGATGTACGGTGGGGCCGGCATGAGTGCGCAGACGCCGCTCGCCGAGATGTACGCCGGAGCCCGATCGCTCCGGTTGGCGGATGGCCCGGATGAGGTGCACCTTGGCATGGTGTCTCGGGCGGAACTTCAGAAACACGGCGCCAGCCGCTGATCCGGCATCCGAATCGGAGACAAGCCATGAGTATTCAAGACAGCCCGAAAGCCCTGCGCGCAGAAGACTCCTTCGACATCGCGGCCATGCAGCGTTGGCTTAACCAGGAGATTCCCGGACTCACCGGACTCCCCGAAGTCCAGCAGTTCCCTGGCGGCGCCAGCAACCTGACGTACCTGCTGACCTACCCTGATCGAGAACTGATCCTGCGACGTCCGCCGGCTGGGACGAAGGCTGCATCTGCCCATGACATGGCACGGGAGTTCACTGTTCAGCAGCACCTGCAGGAGCCTTTCGGCCTAGTGCCGCAGGTTTACGCCCTCTGTCAGGATCACGAGGTGATCGGTTCTGACTTCTACGTGATGGAGCGGCTGCAGGGTGTGGTCCTGCGTGCCAACCTGCCAGCGAATCTGCCACTGTCAGCCCAGCAGGCCCGGGTACTATCCGAACACGCCGTGGATGTGCTGGTGCAACTACACCAGGTCGACCCGGATACCGCCGGACTGCGGGAGCTGGGGCGCGGCACGGGTTACGTGAACCGACAGGTGGCAGGTTGGTCGAAGCGGTACCGCGCGGCCCGCACCGAGAACGTCCCGGACTTCGCCGCAGTGATGGTCTGGCTGGCCGAAAACCAGCCCGATGACGTGGCGAACTGTGTCATCCACAACGACTACCGACTCGACAACCTGGTGCTGAACCCCACTGACTTATCCGTGCGCGGGGTCTTGGACTGGGAGATGGCCACCCTTGGGGATCCCTTGATGGATTTAGGAGGCGCGCTGGCCTACTGGGTTGAGGCCGACGACGACGCCGGTATGCAGTCGGCCCGCCGGCAACCGACCAATGTGCCCGGTATGCTGACCCGGCAAGAAGTGGTTGATCGGTACGCCAGCAAGAGTGGCCTGTCGGTGCAAGATTGGCCGTTCTACGAGGTCTTTGGGATGTTTCGGGTCGCCGTAATCGCTCAGCAAATCTACTACCGATATCACCACGGACAGACCACAAATCCGGCCTTCAAAGACTTCTGCCACTGGGTTACCTACGCTGAGTGGCGCTGCCGCCAAGTGGCCGGGCTCCCGTCCGCGTAGTCACGACAGCGCCGCTGCGCTCGCTCGCTCGCTCGCTGCCAGACATAACATGACCGACGCGGGCGGCATGACGATTTGCCCTTCCGAACCCCCAGGATGCATCCGCGTGACGTCCAGCCGGCGACGTCCAATCACAGTGCAGCCTCGGGTACGCTTTGTGAGGCGAGGTGCACGGCCATGAGCCTCGTTTCCACCGGTTCGTTGGCCAGCGCCGAGTCCCAAGAACGCAATAGTTGACATCGCTGCGCACAGCAGCGCAACGAAAGATGCTGCCGCCTATGTCGGCCAAACGGAAAGAAGGTCCTTCTGATGGCCCGCAAACTCACCGCCGAGTTCATCGGCACGTTCCTACTCGTGCTGCTCGCCGTCGGTGCTGCGGTATCCGGCCTCGTCACCGCTGGCATCCTAGCCGTCGCGCTGGCCTTCGGCTTGGTGCTCATGGCCTTGGCTTACGCGATCGGACCGACATCTGGCGCTCACGTCAACCCGGCCGTCACGCTGGCGTTCTGGCTGAGCAAACGCCAGGACGGCAAGGAAGCGATCGCCTACATGATCGCGCAGTTCCTAGGGGCGATCGTTGGCGCTGGGGTCCTGTACTTCCTGATAGAGGTTGGTGGAGTCATTGACCAGACCGGCGCGCTGGGCGCAAACGGGTTCGGCGCAGCGGAACAACCCAACGCTACCGGGGCCTTTGTGATTGAAGTGCTGCTCACGGCGGCTTTCGTAGGTGTGATCTTGCTGGTCACGGACCACGATGCGGCCCCCGGTATGGCTGGATTGGCTATCGGGGCGGCGCTCGCTGCGGTGCACCTAGTTGGGATCCCCCTCACCGGGACCTCGGTGAACCCGGCTCGGTCGCTGGGGCCAGCACTTTTCGCCGGTGGGGATTCGTTGAGCCAAGTGTGGCTTTTCCTCGTGGCGCCTTTCCTAGGCGGCGCAATCGCGGTGCTCTTCTGGATGTTCACCCGGCCGTCCAAGGTCGCGTCCGGGGACGAGGGTGAAGAAACCTACAGTCGCGCCGAATAGACTCCAGCGTATGCGCGCACTGCAGGTGGTAGAACTCACCGGTCCCCAATCCGTCCAACTCGCCGAGATCGCGGATCCGGTCCCGGGTGCTGGCGACGTCTTGATTGATGTCAAGGCCGCTGGGGTGACGTTCCCGGACGTCCTGCTGACGCGCGGGCAGTATCAGATCCGGCCAGAGCCTCCCTTCATTCCTGGCTGTGAGGTAGCCGGTGTCGTCGTATCCGCGCCACCAGATTCTGGTTTTGCCCCCGGCGACCGCGTGGCCGCATTCCCTGGACTCGGTGGCTTCGCCGAGCGCGTGAGCGTCACCGCAACGCATGTCTTCGCGCTCCCAGACGGCGTCAGCTTTGAGGTCGGTGCGGCACTACCGATGAACGCATTCACCGTTCAGTTCGCGCTGGAGACCCGCGGCCGCATGAAACCCGGCGACACCTTGCTTGTCCACGGCGCCGCCGGTGGCATCGGCACGGCCGCGATTCAGTTCGCCAAGGCTAAGGGGGCCACCGTGATCGGCGTGGTCTCTACACCAGAGAAGGCCCAAGTTGCGCTGGCCGCGGGCGCAGATCACACCGTGACAGCCGACAGCTTCAAGGATGAGGCGAAGGCCCTCACGGGCGACCGTGGCGTAGATATCGTGCTAGACCCTGTTGGCGGCGACCGATTCACCGACTCAATCCGGTCGTTGGCCACCTACGGTCGCGTCTTGGTGGTGGGATTTACCGGAGGGGAAATCCCCACGGTGAAGGTGAACCGCCTCCTGCTGGGTAACACGGAAGTCATCGGCGCCGGGTGGGGCGCT
Source organism: Actinomycetes bacterium (assembly GCA_022600255.1). Classification (GTDB taxonomy): domain Bacteria; phylum Actinomycetota; class Actinomycetes; order S36-B12; genus JAHZKU01. The sequence goes on from JAHZKU010000064.1 coordinate 3,359, forward strand.
GTGGCCTTCACGCAGCCCGACTACATGAAGCAGCAGTGGGCGCAGTTGCTGCCGTTGATCCAGAGCGGACAACTCGATCCAATCATCGGCAGCAAGTACCCGTTGGCAGACGGAATCACTGGAATCGAAGAGCTCCAGGACCGCCGGGCCACGGGAAAGGTGCTGCTAGTCCCCTAAGTGCCTGCGGACAATCACGACTGTCTCGGGGCCGGGAAGCAACAAATCTGGTGATTGTCCCGGGTCATCTTGCGGCGCGGAGCGATATCGTAGTCCAGTGCCTGAACCGAAACAGCCAGGCGATCGCCACGCCGAACACGAGGCCATCTTCGCGCGCACTGATGCCGACGAGCATGACCGGTTCTGGCCCATTCTGCTGCTCCTAGCAGCGTTCTTGGCCATGAGCTACGGCCTTTATGCGCCTGATCTTCCCGCCGGAGAATCCGATCTCCCGTTAGACAAGCTCGGCCACTTCGGAATGTTCGCACTGGTGGCGGCATTGGCCGTCCTCGCGGAGATACGCATGCGATGGATTGTGGTCATTCTCGTCGGGCAAGCGGTGCTGTCTGAAATCATCCAACACCTCGTGTTGCCGGGGCGCGCCGGCGATCCCTGGGATCTGGTGGCTGACCTGCTCGGCCTTGTCATTGGAGTTCTGGTGGGACTCTGGCTTTCTCCCGCGATTCGGCGTCGTATGATCCGCAAGTAGCTGTCGCAACCTAGGATGGCGCTATGCCGTTCGGGAACCGGTCGCGCGCTCGCAGCCTTAGCCCACGCAACTTGACCCGCGGCCCAACCTGGGACTCGATGGACCCGGCGCGATGGAGGAGGGAGACGTGTGGAACTGACGCACATCAACCAGCAGGGTGACGCGAACATGGTCGACGTGGCGGGTAAAGGGGTCTCAACCCGCACCGCGACCGCCACCGCCGTGGTGAGGACGTCTGCCACCGACCAGATTCGCGACGATCAAGTGGCCAAAGGGGACGTGTGCGGCACGGCTCGCATTGCCGGAATCATGGCAGCCAAACGAACCGGAGATCTGATTCCGCTGTGTCATCCGATCGCACTGCACCAGGTCGTGGTCTCGGTAGCGCCAGCCACGAACAGTGACGCCGTTCAGATCAGTGCCACGGTCAAGACGGCCGACCGGACCGGCGTGGAGATGGAAGCGTTGACCGCCGTGACGGTCGCGGGACTGACCGTGATTGACATGGTGAAGGCGGTGGATCGGTTCGCCACTTTGACAGACGTGATGGTGACGCACAAGGCCGGGGGGCGGTCCGGAACGTGGAGCCGCTGATGGCCAACGCCGCCCGGGTCATCACATGCTCGGATTCGGTCACGGTCGGCAGTGCCGAGGACCGATCCGGGCCACTGGCCGCCGAACTGCTCGCCGCCGCCGGGTGGTCAGTTGATCGTGTGGTAGTGCCGGATGACCAAGCACAGATTGCCGCAGGCATCCGCACAGCGGTGGCCGATCAGAAGACCGTTGTGGTCTGCACAGGGGGTACGGGGTTCGGGCCCAGGGATGTCACCCCCGAGGCCATCTTGGATGTCTGCGATCGGTGGATCCCAGGTGTGGGCGAGGCGATCCGAGCAAACGCACGTAAGGCCTTCCCCTTGACCGACCTCTCGCGAATGGGGGCCGGTGTGGTGGGCCAGACCGTGGTGGTTGCCCTACCTGGATCACCCGGTGGCGTGAAGGACGGGCTCGCCGTCGTGCTTCCGCTGCTGTCGCATCTGCACAAGATGCTTTCCGGCGGTGGCCACGAAACGACTCACCACGGGCAATCCGCTGGCCCAAAGACCCGCGAATCGACTGGCGCAACGGTCGCATCGTCCGTAGGCCGTGTCAGCGTCGCTGCGGATCTGATCACGCCAGAAGCGGTCACAGCCGCTGTCCGCGATGCCCAATCTGGCGCGGTAGCCACCTTTGAGGGTCGGGTGCGCAACCACGATGCTGACCGAGACGTCGTGGGTCTGGCGTACGAGGCACATCCCGACGCAGCGCACATCTTGGCCGATGTTTGCCAGCAAGCCACCCAACTAGCCGGTGTGGTTCGGGTCGCAGCCGTCCACCGTACCGGCAACCTCGCCGTGGGAGACCTGGCGTTCTGTGTCGCCGTCAGTGCGCCCCACCGAGCCGAGGCCTACGCAGCCCTGGAATGGTTGGTGGATACGGCCAAGGCAAAACTGCCCATTTGGAAGAGGCAGCTGTTTGCAGACGGCCGCAGTGAGTGGGTGAACTGCGCATGAGCCTCATTGACGGATATGACCGGCAGCACCGTGATCTGCGTGTTTCAGTTACCGACAAGTGTTCCCTTCGTTGCGCATACTGCATGCCCGCCGAGGGGTTGCCCTGGCTGCCAAGCCAGGAGATTCTGAGTCAGGATGAACTGATCCGACTGGTGGGTCTGGCTGTTCAGTCCGGCATATCCTCAGTGCGGCTAACAGGGGGAGAGCCGCTGCTGCGCACCGACATCGTCGAAATTGTGCACGCCATCAAGAGCTTGCGGGACGCACCCAGTGTCGCGATGACAACCAACGGCTTGCGTCTTACCGAACTTGCCCAGGACTTGGCAACGGCGGGCTTGGATCGCGTCAATGTCAGCCTCGATACCCTGCAGCCCGATCGATTCGCCCAGATGACGCGCCGGAACCAGCTGCCGCAGACCCTGGCCGGGATCGCCGCTGCCCAAGCCGCCGGGCTCGAGCCGGTGAAAGTGAACGCCGTTCTGCTGCGCGATGTGAACCAGGCTGATGCCGCCGATCTGCTGGCTTGGGCGCTCACCGTCGGGGTGCAGCTCCGCTTCATCGAGCAGATGCCGCTGGATCCGCAACATAGCTGGACAGCCGCAGATTTTGTGTCCGTCAGTGAGATTCTGGCCCAACTGACATCCGCGGGTTTCCGGTTGATCGCGCAGCCGCGCCGCGATGCGGCCCCGGCCAGCCAATGGCGCATCACCGAGGTTCCCGCGGGTATTACCCCGGTGGATTCCGAGCCACGGCTTGGTGTGGTGGCGTCTGTAAGCGACCCGTTTTGCGGATCTTGTGATCGCCTCCGTCTCACCGCTGACGGCCAGTTCCGATCCTGCCTGTTCGCCCGCAAGGAGACTGACCTACGCACTCCGCTCCGCGCTGGCGCCAGTGACGCAGAATTGCTGGCATTGATGCGATTGGATTTGGCGGCCAAGGCCCGCGGCCATGGGATCGATGAGCCTGGATTCACGCAGCCAGATCGGCCGATGTCCGCGATCGGCGGCTGACCAATGCGTCCCGCCACCCTGAGATTAAGCGCCCAGCGGCAAGTTGGGCCCAGTGATTCCACGGTTCGGGTTGGCGCGCGCGGCTGGCGGCTGGGTGTAATTGCCGCCGTCACCGTTGCACTGGGTTCGGCCTGTGGCTCGAATAGTGACCTGCTAGTCCTCTCCGCGGCCTCCGCCCAGGATGCTGTGCGGGTGCTGGCTAGCGATCAGTCGGCGGCCGTCGCGTCCGGCGGCAGCAATGCGCTGGTCCGGCAACTGGCGGGGGGAGCGCGTGGAGATGTGCTGATCACCGCAGATGCTCGCACCATGGCGGCTGCGGCCGAGCAGGGGTTGTTGTCGGCAGATCCGATCACGTTCGCGACGTCGGAACTAGTCTTGGCGGTCCCCGCCACGCAGACGGCCGTCTCATCCCTCGCCGACCTGAAGGACGCGGATCTTTCGCTGGTGGTCTGTGCGCCGGAGGTCCCGTGCGGCTGGGCGGCGCGGCCGGTCTTGGAACAACAAGGCCTGCGAGACCAGGTGCGGTCGCTGGAACCAAACTCCCGCCAGGCGTTGGCGAAGCTTCGGCTCGGGCAAGTTGATGCGGCCCTCGTGTGGGCCGTGGATATCGCTGGCAACGAAACCTTGCGCGCGATCTCGTTGGCGACAGAAACGGACCCGACGCACTACCAAGCGGCCGTGACCAGGCAAGCGGTGGCACCGGCCGCAGCGCGCGCTTTCGTGCAGTCTTTGCTCTCGCCGACTTCACAGGCTTCCCTGCGCGAACAGGGATTTGGGAGCGCCCCATGAGTCCGCGCGCCCGACGTATCGCGGCATCGGCGGTGTTGGCGCTGGGGGCTGGGCTGGCGCTAGCCTTCCTGACCACTCCAATCCTCGCCCTGGTGCTGAACCTGGCATGGGGGCAATTTTGGACGTTCCTGACCTCTGACCAAGCCCTGCCAGCGATTGGCCTGAGCCTGTTCACGACGTTGGTCGCCACGGCCGGCTGCGTGGCGCTCGGAGTACCACTAGCCTGGTGGCTGGCCCGACTGAGACGATCGGCACCCTACGTTCGCGCGCTGGTCCTACTTCCCCTCATCTTGCCGCCGGTCGCCGGTGGCATCGCGCTGCTAACACTGCTGGGCAGAAATGGTCTGGTTGGGTCGGGGATGAACTGGTTCGGGGTTAACCTACCGTTTTCCACCCTCTCAGTGATCCTGGCGCAGGTCTTTGTGGCCTTGCCGTTCATGACGTTGGCATCCGAGGCCGCCTTTCGCTCGATTCCGCCCGGGCAACTGGCCGTTGCGCAGACCCTGGGTGCCAGCCAATGGCGGCGTTTCAGCAGCATCGCCCTGCCGTTGGCATGGCCAGGTTTGGCAGCCGGTGCGTTATTGAGTTGGGCCAGAGCATTCGGCGAGTTCGGCGCCACCGTGACCTTTGCCGGGTCGTTGCCCGGCGTCACCGAGACCCTCCCCCTGGCGGTGTACCGAGCTTTGGAGACTGACCAAGACGCGGCGATTGCCCTATCGGTGGTCATGGTCATGCTGTCCATCGGCATCGTGCTGGTGTTGAGTGCCGGCTGGATCCCTTGGGGTGGGTTCGCCAAGATCCAACCGGTGCCACCAGCGCCTGCGCAGGAGCCAGAAACCATCCGATTGCCCGCAAGTCCCGCAGCCAACCATCACATGGACCTGCGCCACCACTTACCAGATCGCTTACCAGATCGCCCGGGCGGGCCACCTGCGCTGCAGTGCAATCTGACGATCAACCGCCCTGACTTTCCAGTCGTCGTAGATCTGACCCTTGAGCGCGACGAGATTCTTGTAGTCACCGGCCCCAATGGAGCCGGGAAGACCACGATGTTGACCGCGATCGCTGGACTTGTTCCAGGTCACAGCGGCCACATCCAGTATGGCGAGGTCGTGTGGTGCAACCCCAAAAGCCGGTGCGCCGTGCAGGAACGCGGGATTGGTTACCTCCCTCAGGGGACCGAGATCTTCGGACACCTATCGGTGGTAGACAACGTCGCATTCGGGCTGCGTTCCCGCGGATCATCGCGCGTAGCAGCGCGCAAGACTGCCAAGGGTGTTCTCGTGGATTTGGGTCTAGGTGCCCTCAGCGATCGCTACGGAGCCAGCCTTTCCGGTGGTCAG
>JAHZKU010000065.1 GCA_022600255.1 Actinomycetes bacterium
CACAACCAACCACGCAAGCGCAGCAGCAGCAGTAGCAACAATCGTGTTCATGAACACCACAGCAGTCGCGTTATCAGCAGCCAACTCAGATCCAGCATTGAACCCGAACCAACCAAACCACAACAAGCCAGCACCCAACATCACCAACGTGAGGTTATGGGGCTTCATCGGCGTCTTGGGCCACCCAAGGCGCTTACCCAACACAAACACCAACGCCAACGCAGCAGCACCAGCGTTAATGTGCACCGCCGTACCACCAGCAAAGTCGATCACACCAGTGCCATCCTCAGTGAACGGAGACAGCAGGAAGGTACCTTCACCAATCCAACCACCGCCCCAAACCCAGTGCGCCACCGGGAAATACACCAACGTCGCCCAAACGCCACCAAAAACCATCCACGTGGCGAACTTGGCCCGATCAGCAATCGCACCCGCAATAAGAGCCACCGTGATCGCAGCGAACAACGCCTGGAACGCCACAAACGACATATCCGGGATGATCGCCTCAGGATCAGTCGTCGCCATCAAACTCTCAAGGCCAAAGAACTCGGTCGGATCCCCAATGAACCCACCCTGACTCGTGCCATAAAACATCGAGAACCCGTAAAACACCCACAAGATAGAGACCAGGAACAACGCCCCAAACACCATCATCATCATGTTCAACGTGCTCTTCGCCCGCGTCATACCGCCATAAAACAAGGCCAAACCCGGCAGCATGAGCATCACCAAAGCAGCACTTGTCAGCACCCAAGCGGTATCACCTGAGCTAATAGCTGAAGTCACTTCTTCACCCATCGCTAATCTCCCTTCAACTCCACGGGGACATCCCAAGGACAAACACAGACTGACCCACCCATGTTTCAACCAACCCGACCCCGCGTTACCAACACATCACCAAACCCCCAACTTTGTTACAAACACATTTCCCAACCCCCCAAACCCCACCACCAAACCCCACAAAGACACCACACCAACCTCCGACACGCGTTTGACACCATAGAGATGTGGGGAACGTGCCCAATAACCAACGTGCGGAGATCAACTCCGCCGTGAGCTGGCATGCGTTGGACAGCATGCGGGTTGTATCCGATCTGGCCTCCGACGCAGCCCGGGGACTGGCAGTTCCCGAGGCGGAGCGCCGACTGGCCAGTCATGGCGACAACGAGTTGACGCACGCGGCTACCCGACCCGCTTGGTCGATCGCGGTGTCACAGTTCAATCAACCACTGGTCCTGATTCTGCTGGGCGCGGTCGTCATCACAGCGGCGATCGGTGAATACGTGGATTCACTCGTGATCGCGCTAGTCGTGCTGGTGAATGCCACGATTGGATACATCCAGGAGTCCAAGGCGCTCCAGGCGATGGAAGCGTTGGCCAAGAGCCTGGCTGGTGCCGCAACGGTGATCCGCGACGGGGAACGGCATGTTGTTGCTGCTGCACAAGTCGTGCCCGGTGATCTGGTCGTGCTGCAGGCCGGCGATCGGGTTCCTGCCGATCTGCGCCTGCTGAGCACGCGGCAACTGCACATCGAGGAGTCCGCGCTTACCGGTGAATCCGTGCCCGCCAGCAAGAACACCGACCTGCTGGCCGCCGACACGATGCTGGCGGATCGCGCCAACCTCGCGCTGTCGTCAACACTTGTCACCGCAGGACAGGCCACCGGCGTCGTGGTGGGAACCGGCGACGCCACTGAGATCGGCCGAGTGAACAAGATGGTGGCCCAGGCCGAAATCTTGGCGACCCCGTTGACCCGCCGCATCAACCGGTTCAGCAAGGTGTTGCTTTGGATAATCCTGATGCTGGCGGCCGTGACCTTCGCCATCGGCATCCTGCGCGGTGAATCATGGCTAGACATGTTCTTGGCCGCTGTCGCACTGGCCGTCGGAGCGATACCAGAAGGCCTACCTGCCGCGATGACGATCACACTGGCCATTGGCATGCATCGGATGGCGCGCCGCAACGCCATCATCCGGCGGCTACCAGCTGTCGAAACGCTGGGCAGCACCACGGTGATCTGCTCGGACAAGACCGGGACGCTTACTCAGAACGCCATGACTGTACAGCAAATCATCGCCGGTGACGTTCACTACGAAGTCAGCGGCTCCGGGTATACGCCGACAGGGGTCGTGTTGGCAAACAGCCGAACCGTGGAACAACCGCTGCCGTGGCCGTTGGCCGAGACCCTACGGGCGGGCGTCCTGTGCAACGATGCTCACCTGTTCGAGGAACAAGGGCAGTGGCAAGTCAACGGTGATCCCACTGAAGGTGGGCTGATCGTGGCTGCGGCCAAGGCCGGTATCGAACTGGTGGACATCGAGGCCTCTTATCGCAGACTCGACGTCGTCCCATTTGCCTCCGAGTACCAGTTGATGGCCACACTGCACGAAACCGATCACGGCAACACGGTCTACGTCAAAGGATCGGTGGAACGGGTGCTGGCTTGTTGTCAGGAAGTGGCGATGGCGCAGGAGTCCCGCTACCCGTTGGATGTGGCTGCCGTGCATGCGCAAGCCGAGGAACTTGCTCGCAACGGGCTGCGCGTCCTCGCGTTCGCTGTAGGGCAGCTTCCAGCAGATCAGGTCGAACTGACCCACGGCGATATCTCGTCAGGCATGACTTTTCTTGGCTTACAGGCGATGCTGGACCCACCGCGAGAACAGACTCCCGCCTCCGTGGCCGCGTGCCAGGACGCTGGTATCACCGTGAAGATGATCACCGGCGATCATCGCGTCACGGCCACCGCTATCGCAGAGCAGATTGGGCTGGCCGCTGGTATCGAACAGAACGTCGGTTCCGTTAGCGGCACGGAGCTCGAACGGGTCGACGATGAGGCGCTGGCTGAGCTTGCCGACAGCGGCGCCGTGTTCGCACGGGTCAGCCCCGAGCAGAAATTGCGCCTCGTCCACTCGCTTCAGGCTCGTGGTCATGTGGTCGCGATGACTGGCGACGGGGTCAACGACGCCCCGGCCGTCAAACAGGCTGACATCGGCGTGGCCATGGGGCTGTCCGGAACCGAAGTTGCCAAAGAGAGCGCCGACATGGTGCTGACCGATGACGACTTCTCCACGATCGCCGCCGCTGTGGAAGAGGGCCGCGGCGTTTTCGACAACCTCACCAAGTTCATCACCTGGACCCTGCCCACCAACATCGGGGAAGGACTGGTGATCTTCACCGCGATTCTTGCCGGAGTCACTCTCCCCGTGACGCCCGTGCAAATCCTCTGGATCAACATGACCACCGCCATCCTGCTCGGGCTGACACTGGCCTTCGAGCGCAAGGAACCCAACATCATGACGCGGCCCCCAAGGAGTCCCACGGCCCCGATCCTCAGCCGGGAACTCGTCGTCCGTGTTGTATTGGTTGGTCTCCTGTTGCTGGCCACGGCCTACGGCCTGTTCCAAGCAGAACTGGCCGCCGGGGCCTCGCTCGAGCAGGCCCGGACAGTGGCCGTCAACATGTTCGTCTTCGGTGAACTGTTCTACCTGTTTAACTGCCGATCCCTCCACCTGCCCATGTGGCGGATCGGCATCACCTCCAACCCGCTGCTGCTCGCGGGCGTCGCGGCGATGATCCTGCTCCAAATCGGCTATACGTATTCTCCTCCCATGCAGGCCCTCTTCGCCAGCGCCCCATTGTCAGCCCAGCAATGGGGGCAGATCCTCATTGCGGGGCTGAGTATCTACGTCATTGTTGGGATTCAGAAATGGTGGGTGCATCGCTCCGCGCGGAGGATGACCAACCAGCACTCCCCCGCATTGACCCAACGCTAGAGTTGTTCGGTTTGCCGTACAGATGCCACAGGTCACGCGCCAGCGATCGCTGCCACGAGTGCCAGGTAAGATTGCGTGCCCGCTCGGACAGGAGCTAGCGGCCTAGTGCTGAATCCACAGTAGGAGAGGACTGTGCGGCTATCGACCAGCCGCCATGTCGCCAACTTCTTCGCACCAGAATGCCAAGCCGCACAACTGATAGGTGATCAAGCCTTTGGTAAATGCGGGGTTGTTTCGTTCGAAGACCTTGTGCCCGGCGACCTGCAACAGCCAGGAGGCCACAAAGACGCCGGCACCAACCTTGGGACGGACTAGCAGTATCGGGATTGCCGCGGCCGCTCCAGGAATTCCGACAAGATGTGTCGCACGGATGCCGTTGGTGGTGTGTTGGCTGCGGTAGTACGCCATGTAGTCCTCGAACTCCATGCCATGCTCGGGCGGCTCATCGCCCTCCCAAACCCGACGGCGCTCAGGTGCTTTACTGAAGGCCCACATGGCTAGCCGATTGACCAGTGGCATGTCAGGGTCCGCTGCGGCGGGGTCAGCGGACGCTATTGATTCTTCGCCAGCCAGGGATTCACTCATGCGGTGATCCTAGCCAACCTCGACCCGAGATATTGGACACTTTGGCGACCACCCAAGGACCATCGGGGGTGAACCCGCCCTTTGTTCTCTTACTAGACAAGAAGAACCGCCCGGGATCCTTTTCAGATCCCGGGCGGTTCTTACCTTGTGTTCCATCAAGTCAATAACGACTGATGGCCGATTTCCCTAGAGGGCGTCGGTGCCGCGTTCGCCGGTGCGGACGCGTACGACGGTGTCCACTGGCATGGTCCACACTTTCCCGTCGCCGATGCGACCGGTTTGGGCGGTTTTGGTGATGACGTCTACGACAGAGTCAGCGTCGTGTTCG
>JAHZKU010000066.1 GCA_022600255.1 Actinomycetes bacterium
CTTATGTCTGGGGGTCCATCTACCGATTCGAGGGCCAAGCCAGTGTGTTCTGGTCCGAGAACGGCCCCTGCTACCGGTGCCTTTACCCAGAACCACCGCCCCCGGGGATGGTGCCGTCCTGTGCGGAAGGTGGCGTCCTTGGGGTGTTGTGTGCATCGATCGGTTCGATCCAAGTGACCGAAGCGATCAAAGTCATCACCGGCATTGGCGACCCGCTCGTGGGCCGCTTGATGACCTACGACGGCCTGGAAATGCAGTACCGCCAGATGAAGGTTCGCAAGGATCCAAACTGCGCCGTTTGTGGTGAGAATCCCACCGTCACTGAACTCATCGACTACGAGGCATTTTGTGGCGCTGTTTCGGAGGAAGCGGCCGAGGCGGCGCGGGATTCCACGATCACCGTGCGGCAGTTGCGAGACATGCTCGCCGAGCGAGATAGCGGGCAGCGCGACTTCGTACTCATCGACGTCCGGGAGCCAGGGGAGTACGAGATTGTCCAGATTCCTGGGGCGCAGCTGATTCCCAAGGGCGACTTCACCAACGGCTCAGCGTTGACTGATTTACCCCAGGAGCGCCAGATTGTGCTGCACTGCAAGGTGGGTGGCCGCTCGGCAGAAGTCCTAGCGCTCGTTCATGCGGCCGGCTTTGCGGATGCGGTACACGTCGGCGGCGGTGTGGTGGCCTGGGTCAACCAGATCGAGCCAGAAAAGCCGATCTATTAAGGCGTTGAGGTCCGGTCCACAGCTTCGCGTCACGAATCCATCGCAGCGACACGTTCAGCCGTGGGTCTGTGGCGCTAGCCGCCTAGGCCGAGGAAGTCTGATGTGGTTCGCTTTGCTAGAACGCTAGCGGTCGTGACAGAACATGCGAGTCGCCTCCGTCGGTTGAGAACTCCATACTGAGGACATGACCGCACTGTCACAAGCTGAAGAAGTCATGGAACGAATCGCTCAGGCAAACCAGTCGGAGCAAGATCTACGGATTTCTCAGCCCAGCGGGGTTGTGCGGCCACCTCACGGTCCGAACCGGATGCATGCATTGGTGGCGGCGCTTCGAGGTCGCATTCTGAGTCTGGAGTTTCTGGACGAGTTCTATTCGACCAAGCCGATCGCCTACCTGCATCTCGGGGGCGAACACATGTACGCGCTGTCCGATCCGGCCTTGATCTGGGAAGCCTACGCTAGCAACGATGCCAAGGTAAGCCGGGCCAGACAAGCCGAAGCGCTCACTCCGGTCACTGGCAGAGGGGTGTTGACCAGCCGCGGCGAAGAGCATCGCCGCAACCGCAAGCTTGTTCAACCTAGCTTCAGTCCTAAGCACATCAACTCGTACGGTGCAGACATGGTGGCCGCTGCCAATGAATGCAGCGACAAATGGATGCAGCGAACGACCAGTGGCCCAACCGAAGTGCTGTTGGCCCAGGAGATGTCCGAACTCACGCTGGACATCATCGGGCGAACGATCTTCGGGTCAGACCTGTCCGGCGCCGCCAAGGATGTCTCCACCGCGCTGACGGAACTGCTCAGCCGAGCTCGATTGATGACTTCCCCCATCGGCAAATGGTTGACCATTTTCCCTAACCCGCTACGTAAGCGGCTCGTACGCGCGATAGCGCGTCTCGATGCTGTGGTCGATCAGATGATTGCCAGCAAGAAGGTCTCCATCGCGTCGGGTTCGAGCAGCGACGAGATGCTCACCCGGCTAATCAACACAAATGAGGATGGGGAGACCCTGTCTGACACCCAACTGCGCGACGAGGTCATGACCTTGGTTCTGGCCGGCCACGAGACCACCGCGAACGCGCTGTCCTGGACCTTTCTTCATCTGAGCGAAAACCCAGAAGTCCAAGACTGGCTTGCGGACGAGTGGCGGCAGTTCGCCCACCGGGATGTGACCACCAGCGACTACGCACACCTGCACCGGACCCGCGCGGTGATCGCTGAATCAATGCGGCTCACGCCACCGGTTCCCTCAATCTTGCGTTATGTGGTCGAAGACTTTGAACTCGCCGGATACCGGATCCCGGCGGGCTCCACCTTGTTCGCTTCGCAGTACTTCATGCACCGCGATCCAGCCGTGTGGCCGCATGCGACCGAGTTCGTCCCGCAGCGATGGCTGACCGAGGACGGCTCCTTCAGTGAAAAGGCTCCCGGTCAACCGAAAGGTGCCTGGTTTCCGTTCGGATTTGCCAGCCGCAAGTGCCTCGGTGACAGATTCGCCTGGCTAGAGGCGACGCTAGTCCTAGCCACGCTGGGGCCCACCTGGAAGATTACGGCTCTCGACCCAGGTGCAGTAAGGCCGATTCCCGCCGTCACGCTTCGGCCCAGCACCGGTGTTCCGGCTTTGCTGCAGCGCCGGTGAACACCCTTCGGTATGCCCGGGCAAGCTTGCGCGCGACGTAGGCCGCCTACCGACCAATTGGCGTGCTGGCGATCTCCGCTCATTGCGACGAAGGGTAGGGCTTCTCGTGATTTCGTCGACTTGAGATACCCCAGTCGACTCCGCCGCGTGCTGGGTGCGCTTAGGCCTTGAAACCGATCTCTTTGTGGCTACCGTCGCAGTAAGGCTTGGTCTTGCTGGCACCGCAACGGCACAGGAACAGTTTCTGCGCCGATCGCACAACCTCGCCATCCGCGTCCAAGAGATCAACGAGGCCTAGGATTTCATAGGGTCCGTCTGGCAGCGGTTGGATCGTGACATCGTCGGCCATGGTTTCGGGCTCCGTCTGGTTGGGTTGGCTTGCTCGAACCTCTGACTCTACCGGGGATTGCGCAGTATCGTGCCAGCGGTAGCCAAGAGCGCCACTGGGGCAAGCATCGATGGCCAACGCGATCTGTTCGTCGGTTGCGCCAGCCACGTCGATCCAAGGCCGCTCCTTGGGTCGGAAGACGCCAGGTAGTGCCCGCGCGCAGATTCCGGAATGAATGCAGGTCTGGCTATCCCAGGTCACGGTGAGCTTATCGGCGGGATACTCACGTTTGGTCATGACGGCCTCCCGATGTGGTGGACTTGGTGAATCATTGCGGAGCGGACGTGACAGTTAAGTCTATGGGCTGCAACCACGCCTTAGCAGGCTTAGAGAAGTTGTTTGCGTTGTAGCCAGTTGAAGGCGAAGTACCCCGGCACTGTCGGCAACCAGAATGTGATGACCCGGTATAGCAGGACGGCCGATAGTGCCAAGCCCGCGTCGAGTCCGGCTGCTGTGAGCCCGGCGGCCATCGCAGCCTCCACCGCGCCAAGCCCGCCGGGGGTGGGAGCAGCCTGTCCGATCACCGAAGCGGTGAGGTAGACCACCGCAATGGCCGCGAAGCTCAAGCTGCCGCCAAACGCCTCGATGCACGCGGTTAGACACACGATGTAACCCACGTTCAGGGCAAACATGCCGCCGACGCCCTCGATGATCTTTGTGGGAGTCTGGGCCACGGTCACCATTCGCGGCCCAACCTGCTTCAGGAGTGGTCCCATCCGCTTCCAGATCAGCTTGCGCACTGGGCCCAGCAATAGCAGTCCGCCCAGCACCACGATCACGGCCACCACAGTCAGCACAGCCCACCGGGGCGGATTGAACGAGAAGTCGGCCTGCGTCCCTGCGGCCACACCAAAGCCAATCAATAGCAGTACGTGCACCAAGAATGCGGCCACCTGTGCCACACCGATACTGGCTGTGGCCAAGGCCGGATGAATCCCAGACTTCTGCAAATAGCGCAGGTTAATCGCGACAGCCCCAATGGTGGGCGGGGAGACGAGGGTGGCAAAGTCGCCAGCTAACTGGGCCAGGATCGTGCGCCACAGTTTCAGCCTCTCCGGAACAAATCCGGTCAGGGACCAAGCAGCGCCCGGGTAGGTCAGCAGGGCACCCCCCAAGGCCACGAGCAGCCACCAGTAGCTGACCTGGCTGAACAGGGTGACCAAATCGACCTGCGCCAGTTGCGCGAACAGCAAGTACGCGGCTACTGACCCTAGGATCACCATGAACAGCGTGCGAGGTTTGACCCGTTCGAGTTCGATCTTTTCAACCGGAGCGCCGGGTCGAACCTCAACGAGGGCATCGCGCAGGCTGACCAATAGTTTCTTGTTCTTGCGGATCGCCTTCTTGGTTTCGCCCGACAGTGCCACCGACTGCATCACTGGTAGGGCGCGCGTCAAGGCTTCTTCTCCCAACACGCGCAGCCCGGACGCGATGGCGCGGTCTGGTCCCACGATGAGCGCTAGCGTGCACAACATCTCGGCGGTGTCGATCCGCAACAGCACGTCGCTAGCTGCGACGGTGCCCCCGCCGATGCCGAGCAACTGGATCTCGCCGTTGTGCGCTAGGACTAGGTTGTTGGCCGTCAACCGGCGGTGCGCGATGGCCGCTTTGTTAAGGGCCGCCACCGTCTGCCAAGCCTGGTCCAACGCAGCATCGCTGAGGTCGTCGGCAGAAAGTGAGGAGAGGCGCGTGCCCGCGACGCGTTCGTAGGCCAGCAAGGAACTGTCCGGCCCGACTTCGCGCGCTGTCACGAGTTTGGCGGCCGGGATGTCATCAACCTGGGCGGCGTAGGCCATCAAAGAGCGTTGTTGCAGACTGCGCCGCATGTTGAAGCCGCGGCGATCGGAGTCTTGCCGCAACCGCAGAGATTTCCAAAGTGCCTGCGCCAGACCCGCACCTTCCAAGTCGCGGTCAAGGACAAACACTTCTAGTTCGGGGCCGTTGAGTTGGATTCCCGAATACCGCCGCCCCACTTCAGTGGTCTCCTGGGCTTTCAGGACCGTGACGGGTAGGCCAGCTTTCGCCAGTGTTTCTGCCACCTGTTCGCCGCTGGGCCGGGTTGTCAACGTGCCAAGGGCGTAACGGGTGGCGAGCCCGACAGCCCAGCCCGCCAGCACCGAGAGACTAATGCCCGCGATGGTCGATCCACCTGTGATGACCGCAACCGCGAACAAGGAGATGACCACGGCTGAGGACGCGATGGCCCAAGGCCCCCGAGCCATCAGCCTTGCCGTGGTGATGAACGCCACCAAGCCGCCGAGCAGTGGGAATAGTGCGTCGGCATCGGCACTGGTGCTACCGGCCAGCGACAGGACCAACCGCAAGCCGCCGTAGTTAGAGATCAGGATGGTGGCCACGGTGAGGAGTGTGACGGCGACGAATAACGCTAGGAGCGCGTCGAGGAGTTGCCGGCCCCGGCCGCGAATCAGGAGGTCCACTGCCGAGGCGACTGGTAAGGTCAGCAAGCCGAGACCGCCGACGATGTTCAGAACCAGAATGATGAAGCCCGGCAGTTGCCGCGAAGCTTCCTCGATGTCTTCACCGATTCCGGTCGCAGTGCCTGTGGCGAAGTAGGCCAATGTGGCCAGCGCCGCCATCAGTACCACCGCAAGGAGAAGGCGGCCTAGATCAAGCGGGCGACGCAATCGTTTGGCAACCACCCCATCCTCGACCACCAGCGGTGTGATCTGACTGTCAGCGTCTGGGGCCGTCGAGCTAGGTTCGGATGCCGCCTTGACAGGTTCGCGGGTCTGGCTACCGGCATTCGTTTGCTGGGCTGAATCAGGTGTGCCGAGCGGAGATTCCGTGTTGTTGGGCTGGTCAGCAACGGTGGTTTCGGGGCGGGTTGGATCGCCAGTGGGTTCGGCGAAGGAGGTCAGCTCAGCGTCAGAACCAGCCTGACTCGCGCCTGATACGTCACCCACGTGGTTCATCGTTGCATGTTCACCCCGGGTCTTGCGCCATTGTGCGCGCAGTCTGCTGAGGTAATCGGAGTGTGTGTTGCAGCGCCAACCTGTCGGAGGTGCTTGTTTCAATGGGAAAAAGCGGGGTGGCTGGCAACCCGCCAGATTCCAGATCAGGGTTCCAGATTGGGTCCCGATCAGGTCTCCTTATCAGGTTCCGAACAGGTGCCAGATCAGGTATCTGGTTCGGCCAGTGAGTGGGCGGGTGCACCTGAGTCCCGTGGGTCGGTGGAGTTACCGGATCTGGTCCGGATGCGGCCAGGGTTGCAGTGACTCGTGGCCAAGCAGGTTGCGGGTGCACTGATGGGGTGCCGGCCGCTGGGGGCGAGTTAGCAGACCAAGACCGCAACGGTCGGGGTCCGCGCTCCGGCTTGCGGCCCAGGCGACTCTTGGCCGTCAGCCGCGTTGGGCTGCTGTTAGGCAGCTCGGGGGCTGGGTAGCACTGGCCGGCGGTGAGACCCCAGGGCCGGAAAGCCAGGAAGAACGGCGCAGTAGCGGAAGGAGGGGAGCACGATGATTCCAGAGCACCAACAATCACGAAGCGGACCGCGCGGCGCC
>JAHZKU010000067.1 GCA_022600255.1 Actinomycetes bacterium
CCCGGCAGAAAGCCGGGCACATCCACAAAGGTGAGGACGGGTACGTTGAATGCATCACACGTGCGCACAAACCGGGCGGCTTTTTCAGAGGCGTCGATGTCGAGCGTGCCGGCGAACTGCATCGGCTGGTTAGCCACAATACCCACCGCATGTCCCTCCACACGACCAAAGCCGGTGATCAGATTGGGAGCGAAGAGTTCCTGAACCTCCAAGAAGTCGCCATCGTCAAGCACGTGCTGTAGCACCGTGTGCATGTCGTAGGGCTGGTTGATGGAGTCCGGTAGCAGGGTGTCGAGTTCGAGATCGGCGTCGGTGATCTCCAACGGCTCATCGGTTTCGAAGACCGGCGGGTTCTCGAGGTTATTACTGGGCAGGTGAGACAGGAGGCCGCGAACGTAGTCCAGAGCGTCGTCCTCGTCGCTGGCCATGTAGTGAGCCACACCGGACTTGCTGTTGTGGCTGCGAGCCCCGCCCAGTTCCTCCATGCCGACGTCCTCGCCGGTGACCGTCTTGATGACGTCGGGACCGGTAATGAACATGTGGGAGGTCTGGTCCACCATGACGGTGAAGTCTGTGATGGCTGGGGAATAGACAGCTCCACCTGCGCACGGGCCCATGATCAACGAAATCTGGGGCACCACACCACTGGCGCGCACGTTCCGCATAAAGATCTCGCCGTACTGGCCCAGCGACACGACACCCTCTTGGATGCGAGCGCCGCCGGAGTCGTTGATGCCGATCACCGGGCAGCCTGTCTTCAGAGCGAGATCCATAACCTTCACGATCTTCTCGCCAAATACTTGACCCAGGGATCCACCAAAAACGGTGAAGTCCTGCGCGAACACGCACACGGGTCGACCATCGATGGTTCCGTAACCGGTAACCACGCCGTCGCCTAGCGGCCGGTTGTTCTCCAACCCGAACGCGTGCGAGCGGTGCCGGGCTAGCCCGTCGAGTTGCTGGAAGGAATCTTCATCAAGCAGGGCCAAGACGCGTTCCATTGCGGTCTTCTTGCCCTTGGCGTGCTGCTTTTCGATCGCAGTCTTGCGCCGGGCCTGGGCTTCTTCACGACGTCGAACGAGATCGGCGGCCTTTCCAGCTACCGTGTGAATATCGATCTCTTCGGTCAGAGAATCGGCTTGGCTCATGACACCTCCATTGGTTCCTGCCACTATTATGACCGTGAACTCAGAAACAAATACCGGCGCATCACCGGCACCCGCGAACAATCCGCTGGATTCGGCCAGAATCACCGCTCTGCTGGATGAGGCCGGTGAGTCTTGGCGGAACCTCACTGTGCTGGATTCCACAGGCTCCACCAACGCAGATTTGGTCGAACTGGCCGAGCGCGGCGATGCTGCAACCGGCGCCGTGGTGGTGGCGAATACCCAGACAGCCGGTCGGGGAAGGCTGGGTCGATCCTGGGAATCACCCGCCGGCGGTTCGCTCTCGTGGTCCGTCATGCTGCGGGCCCCCGACACAGCATTGGGTTTCGCCCCCATGCTGGTGGGATTGGCTGTCGCTCGAGCGATTAGGAACCGCACCAACCTACAGGTGGGCTTGAAGTGGCCCAACGACGTGATTTTGGATGGCAAGAAGTTGGCTGGCTTCTTGAGCGAGCGGGTGTCTGGTGGGGTCGTGGTCGGTTGTGGCATCAATGTGGGGCTGTCTGCCCAGGATCTTGATGTCCCCGACGCAACATCTTTGGCCGATCACGGTGCGTTGCCGGCCCGAGAGGATCTTCTGATCACGTGTCTGCAGGAGTTGAGCGTGCTGGAAACCCGCTGGCGGGAAGGCTCATTCTCGGGGGAGGCCACGGGGCTCCTTGAGCAGTACCGCGCCGCCTGCGTCACGCTGGGCTCTGCCGTTACTGTGGACCTCCCTGACGGCGAGCGAGTCGTGGGTACCGCCCAGACTGTGGATGCGGACGTCCGGCTCGTGGTGATCACCGACAGCGGAGCCAAGCACATCTCTGCCGGCGATGTGACACACATACGACCCGCCACCGCGTAGGGCCGTTTTCAACTAGTCTGAGAATCGATCGGGAAGACGGTGTTGTTATGGGTTACCCACAGAAGTTACTCGGGGATGGCGAATTCATCGAGTTTGAGCTGAAGCCGCATTGGCGGGCGCTCATCGTTCCGGGCATCGTGCTGATCGCCGTTGTGTTTGGCTTGGTTTTTTTCCTCACTCGATTCGATGGTGACGGGATTTTGTCCGCCCTAGGCACCTGGGGCGCCTGGATCATCGGCGCTTTCCTGCTGATCGTCTTTGCCATTCGGCCGTTCTTGTACTGGATCACCACGCAATATGTGTTTACCAATCGGCGGATCATCATCCGGTCTGGATTGGTGTCACGGCAGGGCCGAGATATGCCACTGAGCAAGGTGAACAACGCATCTTTTGATGTCACTTTTTTTGGCCGGTTGTTGAACTACGGACGACTCACGGTGGACTCCGCTAGTGACGAGGCCTTGATCATCGACGACGTCCCCAATGTGGAGGGCATCCAGCGTGAAGTCAATCGACTGCACGAGGAGGATGACCTGCGCCGTCGCAAGTTCATGCGTGGCGACGATATGAACGAGCCTCCGCCGCCGCCTAGCTCTTAATCGCTCGTTATGGAGGAATCCGAACCGGATATTCAAGCACTGGTGCTCGGCGGACCAGAGTGGTACACGCGAGATGAAATGGCCAGCGCGTCTCGCCTTGACATGACCGATGTCGCGCGCCTGTGGCGTGCCATGGGGTTTCCCGACGTCGGCGATTCCCGCGCCTTTACTGACGCTGACCTGAGCGCGCTGCTACGAGTGGCCGCACTGGTGGAGCGAGGGCCGCTGGACATGGCTGCGGTTGTGGAAGTCGCCCGATCGTTGGGGCAAACCACGGCCAGACTCGCCGATTGGCAGATCGACTCCATCGGCCGTCGTCTGCACCCGGAAGCCGGGGTCAAGCTCAGCAACCTCAGTGGTGACGTGATCGCCCGAGAGGTTTCTGAACTGCTACCCGAGTTGGAACAACTGCTGGTCTACGTCTGGCGCAGGCAGATCGCAGCCACGCTGGGGCGTGGAATGGCCGACCCAGTGCCCGACCCCACCCAACAGAGTGCCAGCGCCGCGACGGTGGGCTTCGCAGATCTGGTGTCCTTCACCCGGCTGTCCCGACAGTTGGACGACAAAGAACTGGGTTCCTTGGTAGAGGCTTTCGAGAGTGTCAGCGCGGACGTGGTCCACGCGAACTCCGGTCGACTGGTAAAGACCCTTGGAGATGAGATCATGTTTGTTGCGCCCACCGCTGACGCGGCTGCCCAGATATCCGTGGATCTGCACGCAGCCCACAGCCAGGACGATCAAGTTCCTGAGATCCGGATCGGACTAGCCACCGGCGTGGTTCTGAACCGGATGGGTGACGTGTATGGCACCACCGTGAACCGGGCCTCCCGCTACACCGCGATGGCCAAACCGGGGACGACATTGGTGGATACTGTCACGTCTGAGGTGCTTCAGGCTGATCCCGAAGACAACAGGTTTGTGGTGCGAGCGCTAACGCCGCGACCTGTTCGCGGATTCGGGATCGTGCGCCCCTACGCCGTCACCCAAAAGGATCCCGTCTAGCGACTCTGGGTCGGGACTGGGTGGGTGAGAAGTGAAGTCCGATTTCAGTTCATTGGCTCTTGCGGCGCCAACGCCCGTCGCCTGGCCTGTGATGTGAAGGGCAGTGGCGGGTTCTGGAATGTCGATCTCGCCTACCTGATCCAGTGGATCCACTTCGGGGAACACCCACTTGCGGTAGGCCCAGAATCGGAACAATGTGCCAAGTGCGAGGCCCACGACGTTGGCGGAGATGTTGTCGGCCAGCGCTGAGGTGAGGCCGAGAGCATAGTGCGAGAACCACAAGACTCCCAAAGCGATTAGCAGTGCGATGCCATTCAGGACGAAGAACAGAACGTACTCGCGTACGACGCCGGTTCGCGCCCGATCTGAGAAGGTCCAGGCTCGGTTCAGAAAGTAGGAAGCGGTCGTGGCGACCACGACGGAGACCACCTTGGCGGTGATCGGTCGATCAGCGAAGAAGCCGCCTGGCCCGGCGTACATCAGCAGGTTGAACAAGCCAATATCGATGACAAGCGCGATCAGGCCAACGATGCCGAACTTGCTGAACTCCGTGATCAGTTTGTGGAACGGCGCGGCCAAAATGCGAGCACGCCGGACTGCCGGTTGCGTCCATGCTGGCAGTTGCGCCAGACGATCGGTCATCGTACTCACGACCAGACGATACCCGGGCGCGCGCGGAGCAAACCAGTGCCTGCTGTAGTTGCTGCATAAGTGTTGCCGAACCGTGTTGTGCCTCGCCTCATTTACCCTTGAGACATGAAATCGCAGGCTCGACTCCTAGCCCCACCCGAAGGTTTTCCCGTTTTGGGCATGATCGGTGGTGGACAGCTATCCCGTATGACACACCAGGCGGCGGGTGGACTCGGTATCGGCTTCCGCGTCCTTGCGCAGAATCCCGATGAGTCGGCCGCTCGTCTGGTCGCGGAGAGCGTCTTTGGTGACCCAGACGACCCGCAGTCGGCCACGGAGTTTGCGAGCGCCTGCGATGTGGTGACCTTCGACCACGAGCAGGTGCCGCCGGCCACACTGGCGGCGATGGCTGCGGCAGGCGCGGTCCTGCGGCCCGGGCCACAGGCGCTGGAACTCGCCCAAGACAAGGTCACGATGCGGCAGCGCCTCCAGGAGGCCGGAGTTCCAGTTCCCGATTGGGCGGTGGTCACCGATCTGGGGCAGGCACGGGCTTTTCTCAAGGAGCACGGTGGCCAGGCCGTGCTGAAGCTAAGCCGTGGTGGCTACGACGGACGGGGGGTATGGATCTGCCACAACGATGCGGACTTGGCATCAGCGATGCGGCACCCGCTGTCGCCGGGCGCGCAGTGGCTGATCGAGGAGTTGGTGCCCTTTGAGCAGGAACTCGCCGCTTTGGTGGCTCGCCGACCAAACGGCGAAACGGTGGCTTACCCCGTCGTCCGCACCCTGCAGCGCAATGGCATGTGTGCCGAAGTGATTGCACCGGCACCCGAGATTTCCGCAGAGTTGGCCGCCCAGGCTCAGCAGATTGCCCGATCGGTCGCGGAGCTGAGCGGCGTCGTTGGAATCCTTGCGGTGGAGCTCTTCCAGACGCCGCAGGCTGTCCTCGTAAACGAGTTGGCCATGCGCCCGCACAACTCGGGACACTGGAGTATTGACGGCGCGGTCACGAGCCAGTTCGAGAACCATGTCAGGGCGGTGTTGGATCTGCCGCTGGGTGATCCGGCGCAACGGCAGGAATGGTCGGTCATGGTGAACGTGATCGGCCGCAGCGCCCAGGACCTGTACGAAAGCTTGCCGGACGTCGTAGCGGCCGACCCGGACTTGAAGATCCATCTATACGGAAAAGCCGTTCGATCAGGTCGCAAACTCGGCCACGTCACGGCTTTTGGGTCAGACTTGGCGGAGGTCGCCGACCGGGCGCGTGCAGGCGCCGAACACTTGATGGGAGCAGCAGATGAGTGAGCAGCCGTTGGTCGGGGTGGTGATGGGCAGCGATTCGGACTGGCCGGTGATGTCTGCGGCCGCAGACATCCTGACCGACTTTGGTGTTGCGCATGAGACTCACGTCGTCTCCGCTCACCGGATGCCACACCAAATGGTGGAATACGGCGATCGTGCCGCGCGGCGTGGCTTACGGGTCATCATCGCGGGGGCGGGTGGGGCCGCGCACCTGCCGGGGATGTTGGCCTCTGTTACCTCGCTGCCCGTGATTGGGGTGCCAGTGCCGTTGACGCATCTAGATGGCATGGACTCACTACTGTCGATTGTGCAGATGCCACGCGGTGTGCCGGTCGCCACTGTTGGCGTTGGCAACGCCGCCAACGCTGGTTTACTGGCACTACGAATCCTGGGGGCCGCTTTCCCAGCCATCATGGTGCAGCTGGACGAATACCGCGAACAACTACTTGAGACGGCCCAGGCCAAGGATCAGGCTCTGCAGAAACGGGTGCAGGGCGACTAGTTCAGGCCAAGGCCTCGGTAGGTCCAGCCGGCGGCCCGCCAAGCACCCCGGTCCAACGCGTTGCGTCCGTCCAAGACAATTCGGTTTGTGACAATTTGCCCGGTCTGGATCGGGTCGAGCTGCACAAACTCATCCCATTCTGTGAGCAGCAGGACTAACTCAGCGCTTCTCAGCGCAGCCTCGGCCGAATCCACGTAGGTCAGAGTCGGAAACGCCTGCTGCGCGTTGGCCATCGCCTTGGGGTCGTAGACCCGCACCTGGGCACCTTGCAGGTGCAAGGCTGCGCCGATGTTGAGAGCGGGGGAGTCGCGGACATCATCGCTATCTGGCTTAAACGCGACGCCCAGCACGGCCACGCGGGCACCTAGGAGGGGGCCGGGCAGCAACTCGGCAGCAATTTCAACGGTCCGGCTGCGACGCCGCATGTTGATCTCGTCAATTTGCCGCAGGAAACCGAATGTGGGGCCCAGCCCCAGTTCTCCAGCCCGGGCGGTGAAGGCACGCAAATCTTTGGGCAAGCACCCGCCGCCGAAACCGATCCCAGCCTGCAAGAAGCGACGACCGATCCGCTCGTCGTAGCCGATCGCTTCGGCCAACGTGGTGACATCGGCTCCGGTGGCCTCGCACACCTCGGCCATCGCATTAATAAACGAGATCTTGGTTGCCAGGAAAGAGTTTGCGGCGACCTTCACCAACTCCGCAGTTGCGTAGTCGGTGACAACCATGGGCGTGCCAGCAGTCAGCTGCGGTTCGAAGAGTGCGGCGAGTTGCTTCTCGTCTTCCGGTGAGGTCACCCCAATCACCAAACGATCTGGGTGCAATGTGTCTGCGACCGCAAACCCCTCTCGTAGGAACTCAGGATTCCAGGCAAGATGAACCGCTGAGCCGGCCGGTGACTTTTCTGCCAAACGGTGCGCCAGTCGTTCGGCGGTACCTACCGGGACCGTGCTTTTCCCAACCACCAACGTGGGGGCCGCCAAATGCGGTGCGAGCGCATCAACCGCCGCTTCGACGTAAGAAGTGTCTGCGGCGTTGGAGCCGGGGGATTGTGGGGTCCCCACGCAGATGAAGTGAATTTCAGCGGCTGCGGCGTCCGCCGGGTCGCTGGAGAAGCGCAGGCGACCAGACGCCAACTGTTTCGCGAGCAGGGCGTCTAGGCCTGGCTCGTAAAACGGTGCCGCACCCTGGGACAGCGCTGCGACTTTGGTGGCATCAACGTCGATTCCGATGACATCGTGACCCATTTCAGCCATGGCAGCCGCATGCGTGGCCCCGAGGTATCCCGTGCCGATCACACTGATGAACGTCAACGCCTTCTCCTACCGCTCCCTCGCCGCGGGCTCAAGTCTAAATCAGCCGGTGCAGATGTCATCGTTCGCGGCACGAACGGTGCGCTCGACGCTGGTGCTGGCCGAACGTACTGCATCCACTCCGGCATAGTCCGTGCCAATGTCGATTGCGAAGACTCCGCCCATACCGGGCACCTCTTGGTACTGCGCATTGGGCAACATGGCTTGCACGGTAGCCAGTGACTGTGCCCAGACCGGATCGTATCGAACGATCGTTTGGGCACTTCCGGTTGCTGGCGCTCCGCTGGATAGGGCTTGCATACCCGCGTCTTGCAGGTCAGCCAACCCCTTAGCGGCCTGGTCGGCTGTGCCGCCGCTGACCGTGGCAGAGATGTCCCCAGGCGGCACGGTGACCACTTTGGCCTTCTTCGGCTGGGGCAGTGGTTCATCCGCGACGAGGCTGGCAAAGAGTTCTTTGGCGGCGGTGTCGTCCCACAACACGGTCGACTCGCCGTTGAACATGTGGCTGCCGTCGCTGACTGGGACCGTCGTGAACTTCACCTTGCCGAGTTCGACGTCGGCCACTCGCGCGGCCAAGGCCGCGACATCGTCCCGGCCTAGTCGCTCGTCCGTGGTGACGCTGGAAGTCGCGGCGTCGACGAAGTTGTTCAGCGCCAGTGGGTTCAGCAGTGTGCCGGAACCGGTGATTTTCTGAACCATCGCGGCCACGAACTTCTGCTGCCGTTGGGCGCGACCAAAGTCGTTGTCGATGTAGCGGGCGCGAACATAGGCCAAGGCCTGCTTGCCTTTGATCGTCTGCTGCCCGGCGGGCAGATCCAGCCCGGATCGTTCGTCGAACAGCGGTTCGGGTAAGCAGACTGGCACCCCGTCTACCGCATCCACCATTTTCAGAAAGCCCTGAAAGTTGATCTCCACATAGTGGTCGATGGTGACGCCCGTGGCTTGCTGTACGGCAGCTACGGTCGTTTTGGGGCCCCCGGTGGCGAAGGCAGAGTTGATCTTGCCTTGCCGCTGCGGCAGCGCTTCGCCTTCTGGGCTCGTGTGGGCGGGGATCGTGACCAAGGAGTCGCGAGGGATGCTGACGATACTGACGTTGTCGAGATCCTCACCAAGATGCAGCAGCATCATTGTGTCTGTATGACGGCCGTAGTCCTCGTGGCCGGTGCGGAGGCGGTTCCGTTGTTTCTCCGACAGTCCGGTTCGGTCATCGGACCCGACGAGGAGCACGTTGATGGGTTGGCCACTCCAACCGGGGCCCCCGCCGAGGCCGCCGAACACGTCAACCTTGGAAAGGCCGGAAAGATAGTGTTCGCTGGCGGCCCAACCGACCAGGCTCAAGCCTAGAAGGACCGCAGAAACGGTGACGAAAACGCCACGCACCACCCGTTTCATATTCGAAGGTCTCCAACCCGTTGTCCAAGACTTCGATCCTAGGTCACCAAACCTGCATTCCTGAGAATGCCGTCGCGTGTTGCACAGCCAGCGACAGAAGAGACGCGCACCCAACGCGGGCGATAGAGTGGGCAGGCTATGCCAGCCTCAAGGAATGTCTCAAGCGACCCGGGCGCTACCCCGGTAGCCTTCGGCGCAGCGGTGCAAGAACCCGCCGTCGAGAGACCGCGGGGTGCTTCAGTGGTGATACCGGTTCTGAACGAGGAACACCACCTGCGTGACGCTGTACAACGGGTGCTGGATCAGGACTACGCCGGTCCGTTGGAGGTCGTGCTGGCGCTTGGTCCCAGCAAGGACCGCACGGATCGGATCGCTGCTGACATCGCGGCGACCGACCCGCGTGTGCGGCTCGTGGCGAATCCGAGTGGGCGCACCCCGGCCGGACTGAACGCGGCGATTGCGGTGACACAGTACGACCTCGTTGTGCGCATCGATGGACACGCGTTGATTCCACGCGATTACTTGGCAGTTGCGGAGGCGGAACTGGCTGCGACCGGTGCGGACAATGTGGGTGGCGTCATGGCCGCCGAAGGTGTGAGCGACTTCCAGAAGGCGGTCGCTAGGGCAATGACCACCAAACTCGGGGTGGGTGCTGCCACCTTCCACGTGGGTGGCGAGGCGGGTCCCACGTTGACTGTCTATCTGGGGGCTTTCCGCGCCGCAGCGTTGGCGCGGGTCGGGGGGTACGACGAGACGTTCCAACGGGCGCAGGATTGGGAGATGAACCACCGGATAAGGGCCACTGGTGGTCAGGTGTGGTTCACTCCACGGATGCGGGTGACATACCGACCCCGCCGATCCCCGAAAGCCTTGGCCAAGCAGTATTTCAACTACGGGCGCTGGCGCCGCGTGCTGGCGCGGCGCTACCCCGAAACCGTGTCCGTTCGATATCTGGCGGCGCCTGCCGCGACGCTCGGCGTGGTAGGCGGCAGCGCCATGGCACTCGCGAGTCGATGGGGGCCCCGTTGGCTTGCAATTGGTGCCATCGCACCAGCTGGGTACACCGTTTTGGTGGTTGTCGGATCAGTGGCTAACGCAGCGGGCCTGCCACTGAAAGCCAAGCTCTGGCTGCCGGTGGTCTACGCCACCATGCACCACAGTTGGGGTTTGGGTTTCCTGACCAGTCCGCCTGGGCTGGGCCGGGAATAGCCGGGGCCCTAGCCGCTTGTTCGCGGGACAAAAGGCTGCGAAACTTAGGTGGCGCTGCGCTGGGCCAGGGAGGAGCGATCGATGGGTGAGGTCTTGGCACGTGAACTGAACCATCATGCGTGTCCGCGGTGCGGTCAGCCGGCGCCGCTCAATGCGTGGGGGCGACCGAAGGTCTAGTGCTCGGATGAGTGCTGGCGGCTGCCAACCTGCTGTAGCCGGAGGATATCACTCGGATCTGGCAGGCCATGCCGTCGCGACTGCGCAGGGTCGTCGACCGTCTGCCCCTGCATCCCGTCAGTCCGGTCACCGGGGTGCCGTTGCTGCCGCCAGCGGCAACAGACGAGGTGCGCCGACTTGAGGAGATCATCATCAGGGAACGCTGGGAGCTGCGGCAGCTCTACGACGCTCACTGATGGCGGCGATTCCCACCATCGGTCAGTCCGACTGACTGCAGCAGTCTGCGATCATCCGCACTGAGCTCGATTCCAGGGTCCGCCTCAGTGGCCGCCAGAATCAGCTCCGCGGCCTGCTCCGGGTTTCCGTGGCTCATCTGGTGGCGCCGGCCCCGGTTCAGCAACTCAGCAGCCGCCTCGCTGCCGTGAGGTTTCACGGCCCTCATCTGATCCGGGGTGAGGGGCACCAGTGGATCGAGCCGCCACAGCCCCAGCGATCGATCGAGATTGGCCGGATCAGGGCCTCCGTCGACCAGATGCGGATCCGGTACAAGAGTGGAGGGGGCCGGGAGGTTGAAAGGTTCGGCCTGGAGCTTGATTCTTCTGAAGGTATTGTCCCGCAGATCGACGTTCTCAGTGTCCACTAACGTGCCTGCGAGCAGGTAGGTGCTCCCGCTCGCGATCAGGTTGTTGAGAGCCCGCATGTTCTCCCAGTACGACAGATGGATCGAAAGGTCGCGGAAGATGATGCATTCAGCCTTGGGCGGAACATCGGCGACAATGTCCAGGAGCGTGAAGGGTGGCTCAGTCTCTTCCTCGCGCAGCCGGAGAGCCGGATGCTACGGGACATGGTGAACGGGCTTCGCCGTAGCAATGTTCCAGCAGTGAGAATCCCGCAGCGTCTGCGGGCGAACATTCAGCAGGAGTTGGTGCCGTCCCCTGACGGTGAACGAATCATCCCGAGGATCACAGATGGCACTACTGGTTTCTGACAGGTACCGATTCATCATCAGCGCCGACTCCTTCGGTGATTGGATCGGCATCACGACGAGCGATCCATACTTGGATCTCGGTGCGGCGCTCACTCCGGACTCGCCCGGCCCCAACGTCCTGCGGCGATTCCCCGAGTACAACGAATACGAGCGATTCTCACTCAGTGGTGATGGTGCTGAGTGGGGGGCGGCCGGGCCTGTGCCGGGTGAGTCCGAGGTGGCGCTCTTCCTCGACCGGATTGGCTGGTCCGTAACGGATGCCTGATTCTAGCTTCGAGACGGCCTGGCGCCTCATGGTCGAGAAGGAGTTCGCGCGTGCTGCGGCACTCTTCGAGGAGGTCGTCGCTGCTCGGGCACCCTTCGAGGTCCGGGCCAGGGCGCTCGACAGCGCACTGTTCAACTTGATGAAAGCCCGTCAGCCTGAACGTCACGGAGCGCTGATCAGCAGGGTGAAGGACACCGACCCCTACCTCCTCACGTATCTGCATCACGAGGCAAGCCGGCAGCTGGCAGCCCGCCAGTATGACGAGTTCTGGCGGACCGCTGCTGTGCTGCCGCAGCACCACGCCGAGATGATGGGGCCCTAGTCCCGGGGACTGAACACCATGCCGCGTGACCGTGCCTGGAGCAGGGCGCCAGTGAGCGCTGGCCCGGTGCTGGATCGTGAGCAGCTACCGCCGGCCGGGCAGAGCGATGTCTGCCTGTTCTCCGCTGACAGCTCATACTTCCTCGACTTCGCCGACATTCCGCTGAGATCGGCGACAGAGGCGGGCTGGGATGTGCACTTCCACTTCCATGTCATGAACCCGACTCCAGAAGCTCTGGATCGCGCTGCCATGCTGCGCAAGCAGTTTCCCATGAGCGTGAGCTTCGCTGACGTGCCACCGAGCAAGGCGCTCTATGCCTCGGGGCGGTACCTCATCGCCGAACAGGTCATGCAGCACTGTGACAGGCCCATCTGGATCATGGACATCGACCTAGCATATGAGGATTCCCCCAGTGAGCTGTTCGGATCCATGGGCTGGCGCCGCGATGCCCTTGGCCTGCGCTACACGGATGATCTGGCCCTTCCCTGGCAACGGATGACCGCGAATGCGATGTACGTGCCTCCGACTGGGCAGGGGCGCGCCTACCTCGGCCTCGTCGCACACTTCTTGAAGCTGCACCTGCTAAGCGGACCGGTCGGGCGTGATCTGTGGTGGGTGGATCAGAACGCCCTGATCTTCGCGCTGCTGGAGACCAGCGAGAGATACTCCGAGCCGTGGCAGGTGTGGGGTCCGCGATTGCCTAGGATCCTTCGGCTGCCCGAGCTGTACAAGCCAAGCGCGCAGGAGCGCCGGCAGACGCTTACATCACCCCAGTGAGGATAGTCGCGATGTTGCGGTTGGCGTGCAGATAGCAGGGGTGGCCCCACTTGACTGTCTCAGCCAGACCCGCGTCCAGACAGATCCCGCGCAGTTCCTTCAACCCAGCTGCCCAGTGCCGCGTGGAACAGTCCGGAGTTGCGAAGCGGTCACAGCGGCCGCAGCCTTTGTCGAAATAGTCAGCAACGATCGTGATCATGCCGGTGATGTCCCTCCCGCGATACTTTCGTGGCCTCCTGAAGCCCCAGAGGGAACCATCTGGTTCCGACCGTTCTCTGAGATAGGGATTTTCTTAGTATCGGTTCCGAATCCAACGGACATGAAATGCCAGTCAACAACTATGCGTAGGCTATCGCGCCCCATCTCACGTTTAGTGACGTGAACGTTCTGGAAGTGGGATGCCCCGACCTGCCATGGGGTCCTTGGCCCACCGAAAGCCTGCCACCTGAGGCTCAAACCTCACCAAATGGCCACCAGAAACGATCAAACTGGCACGTTTTCGTGCTTCAGGCCCGAATCCCATGGTCGAACGAGCTGATATCCGTTGGACCCGGAACCATTACTACCTGTACCCCGATTAGGAGCAGAAGTCCGTCCCAGGCGGTGTTGGGTTTTCAAGCGTCTCCGCTGCACCCGGGAATTCCGGTCCAAGCCTCGGCCCACTCAGGGGGGTGGTCCATGTCGCGGAGGGTGGCGAGTTCGCTTTGGCTCACCCTTGTGCCATGCCAGCGGCACCGCGCCGATCTTCGGGGTCTTGGATGACGCCAAGCGGTTCGGCCGCGAATCGGCGAGCTGGTCCGTCGGCGCGGCGGAGCTTGCCACAATCACCGCAGCGGTTTTCGTGTACCTGCAGTTCCCCTTCGCCGCTGCGAGTAGCCCACCTGAATTTCTGGGTTGCCCATTCACCTGGTCCCGGTCGCCAGCTTTCCTCGATCCCACTCCACACCCCAATTTCAAGCGTGACGATGCCACCGAGCTCCTCAAATCTCTGCCGGAGTAGGGGCGGTCGCCACGAAGAAAACCGCTTGCGCAGGCAGCCACGTCATCAGCTCCGCTCGGATGCAGTCCGCTCGCTTGGCCACACCGCAGCCTATCCTCCCGCCTACCAGCAAGCCATCAGCGACGGTTCACTACCGAATAGGCCCGCGTCAAGTCACGGTTGACACATCCGATCTGTCAAGGCTGGATTGACGCATGGGTTTGAGTCGTTGGCCGTCCATCAGTCAGCGTTCTAGTGGTTCCCGTAGCATCCGGCGAGAAATGGTCGGCGGGTTCAAGGGGGAGATTACTACCCAAAGGCCTGTCCGCCACCGGGCAGATTCTCATGCCCCTTGACAATCCGTGCCGCTCACCGCGCCTCGAACAGTTGGACCTGATTCACTAGATGAGGTGCACCGTGCGCCGGCGGCAGGTTCAGCAGCAGCAGAGGCAAGGTGGACAGATGAGGCTCATGAAAGCCACACGGACAACGAGCCGGCGGGCCCTCAAGGGTGTCCTCGCGGCGGCGGCACCACCCCTGCTCCTGGCGCTGGTTCTGGCCGGGTGCAGTTCCGGCGACTCCACCGAGGCGGCCTCAGAAGCCCCCTCCCCCGCCCCGTCGGAATCGGCGGAGCCGTCCGGCGGAACGGGGGCAGCGACCGGCTCGAGCTTCGTCGTGGGTAGGGGCAATCCTGCGGGCAAGTACACCGTCCAGGAACCCATCACGAGGACGTGCGTCATCACGATGGATCAGAAAGGGAACGTGGACGTGGACGTGGAGGTAACCGGCGCCTCCTCGGATCTGATCAGCGCAGGCGACCCGGTCACCCTGCAGTTCACGTCCGGCTCGCCTATCGTGACGTTGAAGAAGGGCTGGAAGGTCACGTCGGAGTGCGGACCCCTGGTTCCGGCCGGCTGAGCCGCCCAGCCGCTGCACCGGGCGCTACAGCCCGGTGGGGGCGACTCCGCGCACTGCGGTGGCGTTCTTGATGTAGGCGCGCTTGCCGATGAACGTGTAGAGCAGTCTGGGCACTGCGGGGATCGCCGACATCATCAGTTTGCGCTCCTGTGGGTCGGCGTCCTCCATGACCAACTCCGGCCCCGTGATGAGGTCCTTCTTGGGGGTGCTCTCTGCAGCACGTTCTCGGCGAGGCGGCCCCACTCCTGCTGCGTGTGGCCTTCCGGCACCCGCCGGATCCAGTCCGGGCCCTGGGTGAAGCCGCGGCGGAACATCTTGTGCACCGCCATCTCGTGGGTGAAGGGCAACCGCTGCGACATGGGGTTCCCGTAGCATCCGGCGAGAAATGGATGCTTCTATGTCTTGTCAAGTGCCGAGTGGGCCTCCCTTTTGCGTTACCGGGTAACCAACCTGACGATCGGTGGTTCCTATCAACCGTTCCCGAAGGGCTGCTGGAGCGCTGTCCATGGCGGCCTTGAGCTGATTCATCGCCTGGGTCTTGGATACAACGGCGCCGCTTCGGGCTGCCATGAGCACCCTCAACGCCTCCCGCTCTCCTCCAGCGCGTGGCACTGACAGGTGTGGCCTGCTCAACGCTTGCCGAGCGGCCCGGACCGCGTCAACTTCGTCTGTCTTGATGCCGTCGCGACGAGCCATCTTGTCGGGGCGATCAATCTCGACCACTGACTCATCCTCAGCCAGCAGCATCGTGGTTAACCCAGCACCGTAGCTGCCAGTGCCCTCGATCGCCCACAGCCGAGACGATGAGTTTTCCTGAGCGAACTGCAGGGTTCGTCGGTAGCCAACCGAGCTGGTGCTGAACTGCGCCGTTGCAACCACACCACCGTTGACTGAGTCCAACACCGCGACGGTGTTTGTGTCTCGGTGGGTATCCACGCCGATGACGTGGCTGGGTTTGTTTGCCATGATTTGCATGGCGGTCTCCTT
Organism: Actinomycetes bacterium; assembly: GCA_022600255.1. Lineage (GTDB taxonomy): Bacteria > Actinomycetota > Actinomycetes > S36-B12 > JAHZKU01. The sequence continues at coordinate 15,373 of JAHZKU010000067.1, forward strand.
CTCCTAGTCGGGACCGTTAGTTGGTACCGG